>JAEYXX010000155.1 GCA_023431055.1 Pseudomonadota bacterium | reverse complement strand
GAGGCGGGGGGCCGATCTACAGACGAGGTCACGCAAGGTGCCTCTAGGAGCGAACGGCCTCCCCGGAAACTGTTTCTTCGTTGCGGTTGGTAATGCGCTCAACATACAAGGAGCGAGCTCTGCTCGCCAATGCCGGACGCTCGTTCGCCGGCAGAGCTTGTTCCTACAACTGGGTTTCAGACGGCTGCCTTGAAGTGCCGGGCGTAACGCGGGCACAGCTCGTCGCGCTTGAGCAGGATGAACACGTCGGCCACCTGGAAGTCGCGGTCCCAGCAGGGCTCGCCGCAGATTTTCGCGCCCAGGCGCATGTAGGCCTTGAGCAGTGGTGGCATCTCGGCGATGACGTTGCCCGGCAGATCCAGTTGCGGCAGGGGATGCTTGGGCTCGGCACGCAGGTGTTCGGTGCACAGGTAACGTTCGCGCAGACGCTGCATCACGGCATGCGCCTGGATGCCGCCGTCCTGCATGGAGATGCTGGCGCAGCCCATCAGGTAGCGGTAGCCGCCTTCGTTGAGTACCTCGGCCAGTTCGCCCCAGAGCACGGCGATGGTGGCGCCGTTGCGGTAGGCGACATCGACGCAGGTGCGGCCGATTTCCAGTACCGGGCCTTCCAGTTTGGCCAGGCCGTGCAGGGCGAACTCCTCTTCGCTGTAGTAGCGACCGAGACCCGCGGCGGCCTGGTGATCGAGCAGGCGAGTGGTGGCTACCAGTTCGCCGCTGTTGAGATCACGCACGCCGATATGGCTGCAATGAATGTCGTAGTCGTCCATGTCCAGCCCCAGTTCGGCGCCGTTGAGCTTGGCATCGAATTCCGCGCTGAATACGCGGTAGCGCAAGGCCTGAGCTTCACGCAGGGCGGCGGGGCCTTGCAGACGTTCGGCCTGCAGACGGCGAGCGGTTTGAGTCATGCCAGATCCTCCGTGTGCCGGCTGGATGCTTGCAGCCGGTCGATATTGTTGGGCAAGCTCAGGCTAGGTAGCTGCGGTGTCACCACCGTGAAGCTTTTTTGATGCTTATGTGACGGCGCCTGCGCCGCTGTCGCGAGGAGGCCTGCGATGCCCTGGTCGAACCTTTTTCAGCCCGTCGAGCGCCTGGCTGCCGAAGCCGGGCTGGAAGACTGGTACGCCCGCCTGCTGGCGCGGCTGGGCGGCACGCCGCAGCCTTTCGATCTTGCTTTGCTGGGCGGTCTGCAGGCGGCCACGCCGGGCCTGGCGTTCCTCGCCGGCTACCAGGCCGCGTTGCGTGTTCTCTGGCCCGCCGCACCCTGGACCGCCGGCGCGCTGTGCGTGACGGAGAACCGCAGCACTCGCCCTGCTGACATGAGCACGCGTATCGAAGGCTTGCAGATCAGCGGCCGTAAGGATTTCGTCACCGCCGCCGAATGCGCCGACTGGCTGCTGGTGGCGGCGCGCGAGGAGGGCGAGGGGCAACCGCCACACCTTGCCCTGGGTGTGGTGCGCCAGGACGCTCCGGGCGTGCGTATCGAACCGCTACCGGCACTGCCGCTGATGCCGGATATCGGCCATGCGCGACTGCATCTGCAGCAGGCGCAGAGCGAGCGCCTGGCCGGCGACGGTTGGGACGATTACGTCAAACCCTTTCGAACCCTGGAGGACGTACACGTGCTCACGGCGGTGAGCGCCTGGCTGTTCGGTATCGGTCGTGAATGTAGCTGGCCGGACGCCTTGCTGTTGCGCCTGCAGGCGCTGCTCGCCGGGTGCGCCGAGGTGGCGCGGCAGGCGCCCAATGCGCCGACCACACACTTGCTGCTGGCCGGCCTTTTCGCCGAGCAGCAGGCCTTGGCCGATGAGGTGGAGGCCGCTCTGGCTAACGGGCCGGCGCATTGGGCCGAGCTGTGGCAGCGTGACAGGGGCTTGCTGCGTATTGCCGAAGCGGCGCGCGCTAAACGCCTGGAGAAAGCGCGGCAGATTGTCGCCGGCTGTTGATCCATATCAGTACCGGCTGGCGGAGGCGCGCATAAGGTTGCCTGGTGAATCATCCAAGAGGTTTCCATGCGCCGCGAGCCCATCGTGCTGTTCGATAACGGCAGCCACCAATGCCTGATGTTCGATGACCTGGTCAGCGGCGAAGGCGTGCAGTCCAACCAGTTCCTGATCACCGACAACGAGCAGTATCTACTGCTCGATCCGGGTGGTGACCTGACCTATACGCCGCTGTCGCTGGAGTTGTCCAAGCACATTCCGGTGCAGGATCTGACCTACATCTTCGCCTCGCACCAGGACCCGGACATCATCGCCTCGCTGGACAAGTGGCTGCTGCATACCCGCGCGCGGGTGATCTGCTCCAAACTGTGGGCGCGCTTTCTACCGCACCTGACGGCCAACTACCTGGTGCTGAGCCGCGGCATCAACACCTTCGACCGCATCATCGCGCTGCCGGATCGTGGCCAGAGCATCCCGCTGGGCAAATGCACGCTCAAGGCGGTGCCGGCGCACTTCCTGCATTCGGTGGGCAACTTCCAGGTCTATGACCCGGTGAGCAAGATCCTCTTCTCCGGCGACATGGGCGCCTCGATGGTCGACGACGCCACGCCGGTTCGCGACTTCATCAACCATGTGCCGAACATGGAGGGCTTCCATCGCCGTTATATGGCCGGCAACAAGGCCTGTCGCCTGTGGGCGGCGATGGTGCGCGAGATGGACGTGGAGATGATCGTGCCGCAGCACGGCCGGCCCTTCGTCGGCCCGGAAATGATCAGCGCCTTCCTCTACTGGATCGAGAATCTCGAATGCGGTCTCGATCTGATGGGGCCCGAGGATTACCAACTGCCCAAGTAACGGCAGGAGGCACCCTGCCCGAATGAGCCGCGCAGATGGCGCAACAGGCGCTTCAAGCCGTCATCTTCGCCATGCTAGGGTGCGCCACGATTTCTGATCGAGGCCGCCCATGCCCACTTCCTTGCTTCGTCGACTGAGCCTGGCGTTCGCTCTCAGTCTGGCTGCCAGCGCCGCCCAGGCAGAAACCTGGCCGCAACCCGACTGGCAGAGCCAACCCCGTATCGACAGCGCCGCGCTGGCCGAACTGGAGCAGTACGCCTTTCCCGAGCGCGATGACCTCGAGCGCATGGGCGTGCGCACCGATGCGCTGTTGGTGATACACGACGGGCAGATCGTTTACGAGCGCTACGCCGAGCCCACCACCGCGCAGACCGCGCACCTGACCTGGTCGATGGCCAAGAGCCTGCTCGCCACCACCCTCGGTGTGGCCTATGGCGAAGGACGCTTCAGACTCGATGCGCCGGCCGCGCAGTACTACCCGGCGATGGCCGAACATGCGCAGATCAAGATCGGCCATCTGCTCAACTGGGCCTCGGGCCTGGCCTGGGAGGAAGACTACGAATACGCGCCGCTGAAATCCTCGGTCGTGGCCATGCTCTATACCCGCGGCCGCGCCGACATGGCTGCGTTCACCGCCGCACATGAGGCCGATGCCGCGCCTGGCGTGCGCTTCCGTTATTCCAGTGGCGACAGCAATGTGCTGGCTGCCGCGTTGCGTGGCATGGTCGGCGACCAGGCTTACGCCGACTATCCCTGGACTGCTCTGTTCGAGCCGCTGGGCATCACCAGCGCGGTGTGGGAGCGCGACGGTGCCGGTACCTTCGTCGCCTCGTCCTATGCCTACCTGAGCGCCCGCGACCTGGCCCGCGTCGGTCTGCTGATGCAGCGCGGCGGTCGTTGGGGTGAGCGCCAGTTGCTGCCGGCGGCCTGGGTGGATTTCGTCTCCACGCCCTTCGCTGGTTATCAGCCACAGGGCTTCGCGCCGGGCGATGCCGTACCGGGTGGGCACTGGTGGCTCAACGCCGAGCTGCCGGGCGCCGCGCGGCCCTGGCCGGATGCGCCGGCCGACACCATTGCCGCGCTGGGCCACTGGGGCCAGGGCCTGTACGTGATGCCGCAGGAGAAGCTGGTGGTGGTGCGCTACGCCGATGACCGCGACCGCAGTTTCCAGCACAACGAAATGCTCAAACGCGTGCAGGCGGCCTTCGCCACGGAGGTGCAGCCATGATTCGTCGTCACCCGATTCTCAGCGTGCTGGCGCTGCTGCTGATCCTGCTGCTGGCCTGGGCCTGGCCGAACCGCGCGCATCTGGCGGCGTTTCCCGACATCATCGGCGCCTACACGGCCAAGGAGTATTGCTCCTGCCGTTACGTCAGCGGTAACCCGGCGGCCTATTGCGAGGGCTATGTGAAGCAGTACGTGCCGATCAGCAGCCTGCTCGATGACGAGAACGCCAGGCGCGTGACCGCCAGCGGGCTGGGTCGCACGCACAGCGCCGTCTGGCTGGGCGAGCGGCAGGGCTGCCAGTTGTTGCCGAGCAAGTAGGGCGGGTGAAACCCGCCACCTCGGAAGCGGCGGGGTGCACCCGCCTCTACGGTGCTGTGCTTGCCGGGCTTTGCAACGCAGGCCATGGCGACTATCGTTGCCGCCTGGTCATGCCGTTTTCGAGTTCTCATGCGCCATTCGCATCTCGCCCTGTCGCCTGCTGCCGCCTTGCCCGTTTACGCTGAACGCTACCTGGAGCACGCGTTCTCGCGGCTGTCGTTCATGTCTGGCCATTGCCTTGGCCAGTCGCAGGCGCATCGTTTTCTGCACGGACAGATCGCGGCCGACCTGCCGGTGCCATCGCGTTGAACGTGCACAAGCGCGGTCGCATCTTTCCCTGGCGCGGTGGCAATCGCTTCGAATTGCTGCTGGACGGGCCGGCGTTCTTCCCGCGCATGCTGGCGGCCATCGACGGTGCCCGCCAACAGGTGGAGATCGAGCTTTACCTGATCGAGGATGGCCGCTGCAGTGAGCGCCTGGTCGATACGCTGTGTCGGGCGGCCGAGCGTGGGGTAGCGGTGCGCGGCCTGTTCGATGCCTTCGGCGCCGCAGGGCTGGGCGCTGCGCTGCGTGAACGCATGCAGGCCGCGGGGGTACAGCTGCGCTGGTACAACCCGGTGCGCTGGCGGCGTGGTATTCGCAACTTTCACCGTGATCACCGCAAGCTGCTGCTGGTTGATCAGCGCCTGGCCTACGTTGGCGGCACCGGCTCCACCGACGAGTTCTGGCTGCCGGATGAATCACGTAGCCCCTGGCACGAGGCCATGGTGGAAATCGAAGGGCCGCTGGTGGGCGACTGGCAGCAGCTGTTCGAGCAACTCTGGCGTGCGCGATTTTCCTGGCGCCCAAGTCATCAGCCGGTGCCGCTGAGCCTGCCCGAATGCCCGCCAGCGGGCATTGGTCTCGGGCGTGTGGCCTATGCCGATGCGGCGCAGCACCGCGACATTCTGCTGTCACTGTTGCGTGCGCTGAAGGGCGCCAAGCAGCGCGTCTGGCTGGCCACGCCATACTTCCTGCCGACCTGGAAAATCCGCCGTGCCCTGCGCCACGCAGCGGCCCGTGGTGTCGAGGTGCGCCTGTTGCTGGCCGGGCGCAACACCGACCATCCGCCAGTGCGTTTTGCCGGCCAGCGCTACTACCCCAGGCTGCTCAAGGCCGGTGTGCGCATCTTCGAATACCAGCCGCGTTTCCTGCACCTGAAAATGGTATTGGTGGACGACTGGGTCAGCGTCGGTTCGTGCAATTTCGATCACTGGAACCTGCGCTTCAACCTCGACGCCAACGTCGAGGCTCTCGACCCCGACTTCACCCAGGCCGTGGCGGCCAGCTTCATCGAGGACTTCGGCAACAGCCGCGAAATCACCCCCGACGACTGGCGCCAGCGCCCCTGGTGGCGCCGCGCGCAACAGCGTCTGTGGGGCTGGCTGGATAGGTTGGCAGTGAATCTGCTTGATCGCTGGCGCTGAGCCTGTGCACCAGAAGTTCCCCTCCTGCCTGATGGTCCGTCATTCAGCAAGCTGAGGTCGGCCCGCTCGGCCCTTGTCAGGGCGTCATTCATCCTTTCGAACTACAGTCGAAATCCCTCCTTGGTGCGCTTATCCGAGGTGTGGGCGCTGCGTAGGGTTCCCTGCAGTTGCACCCCACTTCAGGAGACCCGCATGACAACAACAACAGGGCCCGGACTATTCCAGCCGCACACCTTGGCCTTGGCCATCGCCCTTGGCATCAGCGCTCCGGCGCAGGCCGTCAACTTCAACATCGGCGAGATCGAGGGGCAGTTCGATAGCTCGCTGTCGGTCGGTGCCAGCTGGTCGATGCGCAGCCCGGATCGCGATCTGATCGGGCCGAACAATGGCGGCCAGGGCCAGTCGCAAACCGGTGACGATGGGCGCTTGAACTTCAAGAAGGGCGAGACCTTCTCGAAGATCTTCAAGGGTATCCACGATCTCGAGCTGAAGTACGGCGACACCGGCGCCTTCGTACGCGGCAAGTACTGGTATGACTTCGAACTCAAGGACGAGAGCCGCCTGTTCAAGGACATCAGCGACCACAACCGCAAGGAAGGCGCCAAGTCCGCAGGGGCAGAGATCCTCGACGCCTTCCTCTACCACAACTACGCCATCGGCGATCTGCCGGGCACGGTGCGAGTCGGCAAGCAGGTGGTGAGCTGGGGCGAGAGCACCTTCATCGGCAACAGCATCAATGCCATCAATCCGATCGACGCCGCCGCCTTCCGCCGTCCTGGTGCGGAGATCAAGGAGGGTCTGATTCCGGTGAACATGCTCTACCTGTCGCAGAGCCTCACAGACCGCCTGAGCATGGAGGCCTTCTACCAACTCGAGTGGGACCAGACCATCGCCGACAACTGCGGCACTTTCTTCTCCACCGCCGACGTGGCTGCCGACGGCTGCGACAGCGGATATCACGTCGGCTCGCCGGCCATCGCGCCGCTGCAGCCAATAGCGGCGGCCGCTGGTCAGGGCTTCCGGGTCGACAGTGAAGGGGTGATCCTGCCGCGTGCCGGTGATCGCGATGCGCGTGACAGTGGCCAGTGGGGTGCTGCGCTGCGTTGGCTGGGCGACGAGACCGAGTACGGTCTGTACTTCATGAACTACCACAGCCGCACGCCCATCGTTGGCACACAGAACGCCGGCCTGGCGACCCTGGCTGCGCTGCCGGGGATCATCGGTACCGCCAATGGCATCGTGCCGGGCAGCGGTGCTGGCCTGGCGCAAAGCGTGATGCTCGGTAATGGCCGTTACTTCCTCGACTACCCCGAGGACATCCGTCTCTACGGCGCGAGCTTCTCCACCACGCTGCCGACCGGCACCGCGTGGAGCGGCGAGATCAGCTACCGGCCAAACCTGCCGCTGCAGATCAACACCACCGACCTGACCCTGAGCCTGCTCAACCCCATCGCGCCGGGCACCTCGCCGGTCACCGCCGGGCCGGGCCAGGACAACGTCGGTTATCGGCGCAAGGAAGTCACCCAGGTACAGACCAGCTTCACCCACTTCTTCGATCAGGTGATGGGCGCCGGCCGCTTCACCCTGGTGGGTGAGATCGGCATGGCTCATGTCGGCGGGCTGGAGAGTCGCGAGGACCTGCGTTACGGCCGTGACTCGCTGTTCGGTGCCTACGGTTTCCGTGGCGACACCCACGGCTTCGTCACCAGCACCTCCTGGGGTTACCGGGTACGCGGTATCTGGGAGTACAGCAACGTATTCGCCGGGGTGAACCTCAAGCCGAACGTGTCCTGGTCGCATGACGTCGACGGCTATGGCCCCAACGGTCTGTTCAACGAGGGGGCCAAGTCGGTGAGCTTCGGGGTCGATGCCGACTACCGCAACACCTACACCGCCAGCCTGTCGTACACCGACTTCTTCGGCGGCAAGTACAACACCGCGGTCGACCGCGATTTCGTGGCGCTCAGCTTCGGCGTGAGCTTCTAGGTCACAGGATCAGTTGAGGAATGCAGATGAATACAACCCTGAAGATGCTCGGCGCACTTTCCCTGAGCCTGCTGGCCAGCGGCGTGCTGGCCGCGGTCAGCGAGCAGGAAGCGGCCAAGCTCGGTAACAGTCTGACCCCGCTGGGTGCGCAGATGGAAGGCAATGCCGCAGGCACCATCCCGGCCTGGACCGGCGGCCTGGCGGCCAATGCCGGGCAGGTCGATGCACGCGGTTTTCTCAGCGACCCCTTCGCGGGCGAGCAGCCGCTGTTCACCATCACTGCGCAGAATCTGGATGAGTACCGTGACCGCCTGACTGCCGGCCAGCTGGCGATGTTTCAGCGTTATCCGGAAAGCTACCGCATGGCGGTATACCCGACCCATCGCAGCGCTGCGGTGCCGGACAACATCTACGCCGCGGCCAAGACCAGTGCACTGAATACCGGGCTGGTGGAGGGCGGCAACGGATTGACCAACTTCGGTCAGAGCCGTTACTACGCCTTCCCGATTCCGCAGAGCGGCCTGGAGGTGGTGTGGAACCACATCACCCGCTATCGCGGCGGCAACCTGCGCCGCAGCATCGTCCAGGCTTCGCCACAGGCCAACGGGTCCTACACGCTGGTCAATTTCGAGGATGAGGTCGCCTTCCCGGACAACGTTCCCGATATGGATCCGGCCAAGGCGGAAAACACCCTGTTGCTGTTCAAGCAGCGGGTCACCGCGCCGCCGCGCCTGGCGGGCAACGTGCTGCTGGTGCACGATTCGCTGGATCAGGTTCGCGAACCGCGCATGGCGTGGATCTACAACGCCGGCCAGCGTCGCGTGCGGCGTGCCCCGCAGGTGGCGTACGACGGCCCGGGCACTGCGGCCGATGGCCTGCGCACCACCGACAACTTCGACATGTTCAGTGGCGCGCCGGATCGTTACGACTGGAAGCTGGTGGGCAAGCGCGAGGCGTTCATCCCGTACAACAACTTCCGCCTGGCCTCGCCGCAGGTGAAGTACAGCGACATTCTCAAGGCTGGCCATATCAATCAGGATCTAGCCCGTTACGAGTTGCATCGCGTGTGGGAAGTCGAGGCCACGCTCAAGAGCGGTGAGCGCAACATCTACGCCAAGCGACGCTTCTACGTGGATGAGGACTCCTGGCAGATCGCCCTGTCCGAGCATTACGACGGTCGGGGGCAGATGTGGCGTGTCGGTGAGGCGCTGCTGTTCCAGCAGTACGACAAGAAGGTGCCGGTATACGCGCTCGAAGCCCTGTATGACGTGATCGCCGGACGCTACATCGCCATCGGCATGGCCAATGAGGAAAAGACTGCGGTGCAGTACGGTACCCAGGCCTCGGCCAAGGACTTCACCCCGGCGGCGCTGCGTAACGCCGGCGTTCGCTGACCCGGTAGCAGTCTGAACAAGCCGGTGGCGCCCTGTGTGCCACCGGCTTTTTTCTGTCTGCTTCTCTCACGTGAATCTCACGCCATAAGCGTCAAGGGGTGGTCGTGAGCGGTGAGCGGGGTACCATCGCCTAGTGGTTCAACAATGACAAGCAGAGAGAACCGCTGCCATGCCGACCCTCGCCATCGCCCGTCCGAGTGCGCTGCAGGTGCAACCTGCCGATCTACCACGGCTGCCACCGTGCGTGGTTTCCCGTCCCGTCCTGCTGCAGCGTCTGCTCGCCAGCGAGTCGCGTCTGCGCCTGCTGTGCGCGCCTGCCGGAACCGGCAAGAGCGTGCTGCTCGGCCAGTGCGCGCGGCACACGCCTGCCGCCGTTGAGCGGGTATGGCTCGATCTTGCCGGGCGCAATCTGAGCCCCGCGCAACTGTGCGAGCGGCTGGCTGCTGCCATGCAGCTGCCGGGCGAGGATGTCAGCGAAGCCGGTCTGATCGACCGTCTGCATGAGCGGGCGGGGCGGTTGTGGATCTTTGTCGATGACTATCCGCGGCAGGCCGACGAGGCGCTCGATGCCTGCTTCGATCGCTTGTTCGTCGCAGCGCCGGCGCAGGTCACCTGGTGGGTCGCCAGCCGCCGGACGCCGGCCTGGAATCTGCCGCGCCTGCTGCTGGAGGGCGATCTGCTGGAGCTCAAGGGCGAGGAGCTGGCGCTGGACAATACGATGCTCGACGAGCTGCTGGCGACGCTGCAGGTGGATCTGGCCGATGACCTTCGGCAGGCCCTGCTAAAGGGCAGCGAGGGGTGGCTGGCGGCGATTCGTCTGCTGTTGCTCGATGCCGACGAGGACGCGCTGCGGCAGCGCTTGCAGGATGGTTGCCCGGTGCTGCATGACTACGTGCAACGGGAGGTGCTGGCCGATCTGGACGAAGAGCTGCGCAGCGATCTGCATGCGCTGGCCTTGCTGCCGCGCTTTTCCCGGTCGCTGTGCGAGCACCTGCTGGAAGGCCGCGGTACCTTGTTGCTAAGCGAGCTGCAGCGGCGTCAGCTGTTCGTACGCAGTCTCGACAGCAGTGGCACCTGGTTCCGGATGTGGCGGCCGCTGGCCGAGGTACTGCGGCGCTTACCGGGGGCTCCGGCACCGGCTCCGATCCATGTACGGGCCTGCCAGTGGTTCGCTCAGCATGGCGACATTCGTGAGGCGGTCGAGCATGCCCTGCAGGCGGGGCAGGTCGAGGTCGCGGTCAACTATCTGCAGCGCTTCGATCAGGAGCAGTTGCTGCAGGGCCATTCGGTAGCGCAACTGCTGCAATGGCGCGAGGAACTGCCGGACTGGTTGTTCGCCAGCTCGCCGCGTTTGATCGTGCTGCAGGCCTGGGCGCTGATCATCTGCGCCCGATTCGACGAGGCCAGTGCCTGCATCAAGGGGCTGGCGCATTTCATGCCGCAACCCGATGCGCGGCGCCAGCGCAAGTTGATCGCCCATTGGCAGGCACTGACGGGCGTGCTGGCGCGTCAGTGCGGACGGCGCGATGCCCGCGTGCACTGCCAGGAAGCGCTGCAGATGCTGGACGAGGGCAGCTGGTCGCAGCGCGTGCTCTGTTATCAGGCGCTGGCTCAGCAGCATATGGCCGAGCACGCCCTGGATCAGGCCAAGCAGGCGCTGGATCAGGGCCTGCGCCTGGCGCGACTGCATGGCAGTTTGATTTTCGAAGCCCTGATCAATACCGATCACTGCCTCCTGCTGAAAATGCGCGGTGAGGCAGGGCGTGCGGCCGAGCTGGCCGAACAGTCGCTGGCACTGCTGCGTGAAGACTTCAGCCATAGCCCGGTGGTTGCCCGTCTGCTGCTGGTGCGGGCCAGCCTGCTGGCGCGCCAGGGCCTGGACGAGGCGGCGCAGCAGGCCTATCGCCTGGGGCTGCAGGAAGCCGAGCACTGCGAGGATGCCTACATCATCTCTGGTTACCTGGGGATGCTGGAGCTGGCCGAGAGCCGCGGCGATCTCGACGAGGCGCACCAGTGGTTGCAGAAGGCCGAGCGGGTGATGCAGTGGTCGCATGTGCCTGAGGTTCGTTATCGCTGCGTGTTGCAACTGCAGGCGGGGCGTCTGCTGCTGCGTCAGGGGCAGACGGGGCGTGCGCGTGAGTTGTTCGCCCAGACGTTGCAGCAGTTGCAGCAGCGCCAGCAACTGGCGCCGTCCGAGTTCTACGATCTGCTGCCGCGCTTGCGCCACTGCCTGGCCATCTGTGACCTGCTGCTCGGTCATCATGCGGCAGCCGAGCATGCATTGCGTCTGTTGCTGGATGAATGCCAGCTGGCCGGACATCGCAGCCTGGCCTGTGAATGCCGGGTCAGCCTGGCCGAAGCGCTGCTGGTACAGGGCCAGGTGGAACAGGCCGATGGCCTGTTGCAGCAAACCATCGGCGAGGCACGACAACTGCGCCTGCTACGGCCCTTGCAGGAGTTGCAGCAGCGCCAGGCGCAATGGCTCGAACGCCTGCTGCCGGGAGAGGCCGGGCAGAGCCTGCATCAGCGCCTGTTCGAGCCGGCTCCGCGGTTGGATGAACCTGCCAGTGCCGGTACCGCGCTGCTCAGCTCGCGTGAGCTGGCAGTGCTGCAGTTGATTGCGCAGGGTTATTCCAATCAGGAAATCGCCGATCGTCTGTTCATCTCGCTGCACACGGTCAAGACCCATGCGCGGCGGATCAACGTCAAGCTCGGCGTGCAAAGACGCACCCAGGCGGTGGCCATGGCCAAGGCGTATGGCCTGATGGGGGATTGATCGGGCGATGGCCGCATGGGGCGGTGCCCGCTCTGTCAGGAGGCGAGCTCTGTGGGCCGCCGCTGGTGGGCTGAAGCCCACCCTACAAGAGGCGATCTCCGCCCGGCCCTCCCTACAGATTGAAGCTCACCCCAGGGCCGGTTGGCTGCCTGATAGTGGTGCAGGTCAGCTCGTAGGGTGGGCTTTAGCCCACCTGGGTTGGTCAGAGTGGGCCGAAGCGGATCGCCGCCCAGCCCACCCTGCAAGGCTTAGCTGCCTGGTCAGCCGAGGAAGTAGAACGCGCCGCAGATCACGACGCCCGAGTACAGCAGCATGATCAGGCAGTAGCCCATGATGTCGCGGGCGCCAAGGCCAACGATGCCGAGCAGCGGCAGTGCCCAGAACGGCTGGATCATGTTGGTCCAGGCGTCACCCCAGGCAATGGCCATGGCGGTGACGGTCGGCGAAACGCCCAGGGCCTGCGCGGCTGGCAGCATGATCGGCCCTTGCACGGCCCACTGGCCACCACCGGACGGCACGAGCACGTTGACCACGCCAGCGCTGAGGAAGGCCAGCAGCGGGAAGGTGTCAGCCGACGACCAGGAAATGAACGCCTCGGTGATCTGCCGGCCGAGGGAGATGCCATCGGCGTTGGCACCCATCATCATGCCCATGATCCCGGCGTAGAAGGGGAACAGCAGGACGATGCCGCCGATGCCGCGCACGCTCTCGTCCACCGCGCGCATGTAGCGCTCCGGGGTGCCGTGCATCAGCAGGCCGCTGAACAGGAAGATGGCGATGACCACGTCCAGACCAAGCACGAAGCCCTTGGTGGCGAAGTGGTTGAACAGGTAGATACCGGCCATGGCCACCAGTGCCAGACCAAGGATACGGCTGTCGTCCAGGCGCTGTGCCGGGGTTTCACGAGCCGGCAGCTCTGCACGCGATTCCACCAGTTTGGCCGGGTCGGCGACCTTGGCGCCGTGGCGCGGGTGCATGGCGCGGTTGAGCAGCGGCAGGCCGATGAACAGCAGGATCACGATGGTCAGGTTCAACGGGCTGAACAGGGTTTCGGTGATGCTCACCGGGTCGGTCAGCACGCCTGCGGTGATGCGCGCCAGATCCGGGCCGCCGGTGGCCATCGACAGCGGAATCGAGCCGGCCAGGCCGCCGTGCCAGACGAGAAAGCCCGAGTAGGCCGAGGCCACCAGTAGCGGGTAGTCGACACCATCGACCTTGCGTGCCAGGGCGCGGGCGAACACCGCGCCGATCACCAGGCCGAAGCCCCAGTTGACCCAGCAGCCGACCAGCGCCACCAGGGTGACCATGACGATCGCCCGGCCCGGTGTGCGCGCCATGCCGGCCAGCCGGTCGAGTTGGCGGTTGATGATCGGCGCGCTGGCCAGGGCATGGCCGGTGACGAAAATCAGCGCCATCTGCATGGCAAAACCGAGCAGCGTCCAGAAACCGCCGCTCCAGTGTTGCACCATGGCCGGTAGCGACTGACCGGTGGAGAGGATGCCGGCGAGCAGTACGCCCAGGGTTAGCAAGGCGGAGAACACGAAGGGTGAGGGCAGGTACTTCTGTACCAGGCTCACGCTCATGCGGGTTAGGGTGTTGAACATGGATGACGCCTCTTTCTTATGGTTGTGTAAGGGCTTTACCAGGCATTCAGGGTTGGCTATGCCTGCGGGTTGCAGTGGATATGACAACGCTCGGCCGAGGCCGAGCGGGTGGTTGTGTTGAACCGTAGGGCGGGTGCAACCCGCCATCCCTGTAGTGGCGGGTTGCACCCGCCCTACGTTTTCTAGCTGCTCAGGCGCGCTCGATGGCCAGTGCCACGCCCTGGCCGCCACCGATGCATAGCGTGGCAAGGCCTTTCTTGACATCGCGGCGGATCATCTCGTGCAGCAGGGTCACCAGCACGCGGCAGCCCGAGGCGCCGATGGGGTGGCCGAGGGCGATGGCACCGCCGTTGACGTTGACCTTGTCGGCATCCCAGCCCAGCTCCTGGCCGACCGACAGCGCCTGGGCGGCGAAGGCCTCGTTGGCCTCGATCAGGTCCAGGTCGGCCAGGCTCCAGCCGGCCTTGTCCAGGCAGCGACGGGTGGCCGACACCGGGGCGATGCCCATGATTGCCGGGTCGACACCGGCGTTGGCATAGCCTTTGATCTTCGCCAGCACGGGCAGACCCAGCGCCTGCGCCTTGGCCGCGCTCATCAGCAGCACGGCAGCGGCGCCGTCGTTGAGGCTGGAGGCGTTGCCGGCTGTAACGCTGCCGTCTTTCTTGAATGCGGGTTTGAGCTTGGCCAGGGATTCGGCTGTGGTGCCGGCGCGCGGCTGCTCGTCACGGGCGAAGGCGATAGGGTCGCCCTTGCGTTGCGGGATCAGCACTGGAGTGATCTCTGCATCGAAACGACCGGCTTCGATAGCGGCCACGGCCTTCTGCTGCGACTCGGCGGCGAAGGTGTCCTGCGCTTCACGGCTGATGCCGTATTTCTCCACCAGATTCTCGGCAGTGATGCCCATGTGGTAGTCGTTGAAGGCATCCCACAGGCCGTCGACGATCATGCTGTCGAGCATCTGCGCATGCCCCATGCGCAGGCCGGTGCGGGCTTTGGGCAGTACGTAGGGCGCCAGGCTCATGTTCTCCATGCCGCCGGCGATGATCACCTCGGCGTCGCCGCAGCGAATGGCCTGGGTGGCCAGGTGCAGTGCCTTGAGGCCCGAGCCGCAGACCTTGTTCAGGGTCATGGCCGGTACGGCGTGGGGCAGGCCGGCGCGGATGGCGGCCTGGCGTGCGGGGTTCTGGCCACTGCCTGCGGTAAGCACCTGGCCGAGGATCACTTCATCGACCTGGGCAGCGTCGAGGCCGGTCTGCTCCAGCAGGCGTTTGATGACGATGGCGCCGAGTTCCGGCGCGGGAATATCGGCCAGGCTGCCCTGGAAGCTGCCGATGGCGGTGCGAGTGGCGGCAACGATGACGACGTCTTGCATGGGAAATCCTCTTGGCGCGGTAGGGCGGAAAAGCTTCGCGGCTGAAGCCGCTCCTACAGGGTGTAGGGCATAGCCAAAAAAACGCTCTGTAGACGCCGTGCGTGGTGGCGCCTACAGAACGGTAGACAACTTAGAAGCTCATTTCCGGTACGTGTTCGGGGACGATCAGCTTGCCGGCGGTCTTGGCGACGATTTCCTCGACGCTCACGCCCGGTGCCCGCTCGCGCAGGATGAAGGCGTTGTTCTCGATCTCCAGGTAGGCCAGGTCGGTCAGCACCTTGCGGATGCAGCCGCTGCCGGTCAGCGGCAGGCTGCAATGCTCCAGCAGCTTGGATTCGCCGTCCTTGGAGGCGTGGGTCATGGTGACGATGATGTTGTCGGCGCCGGCCACCAGGTCCATGGCGCCGCCCATGCCCTTGACCAGCTTGCCGGGGATCATCCACGAGGCGATGTTGCCGCGCACGTCCACCTCGAAGGCGCCGAGCACGGTCAGGTCGACATGACCGCCACGGATCATGGCGAAGGACTGCGCCGAATCGAAGATCGCCGCGCCTTTCACCGCGGTGACCGTCTGCTTGCCGGCGTTGATCATGTCGGCGTCCACTTCCTCTTCGGTGGGGAAAGCGCCCATGCCGAGCAGGCCGTTCTCCGACTGCAGCATCACCTGCATGCCCTCGGGCACATAGTTGGCCACCAGGGTCGGGATGCCGATGCCGAGGTTGACGTAGAAGCCGTCCTGCAGCTCGCGAGCGACGCGCTGGGCCATTTGTTCACGGGTCAGTGCCATGCTGGTCTCTCCTCAGGCGCGCAGGGTGCGTTTTTCGATGCGTTTCTCGAAGCTGCCGCAGATCAGCCGGTCGACGTAGATGCCGGGGGTGTGAATCTGCGTCGGGTCGAGTTCACCGGGCTCGACGATCTCTTCGACCTCGACCACGGTGATGCGCCCGGCGGTGGCGACCACCGGGTTGAAGTTCTGCGCGGTGTGGCGGTAGACCACGTTGCCGAAGTGGTCGGCCTTCCAGCCTTTGACGATGGCGAAGTCGCCGGTGATGGCCGGCTCGAGGATGTAGTGACGGCCGTTGATCTCGCGCGCCTCCTTGCCTTCGGCGACCGGGGTGCCGTAGCCGGTGGCGGTGAAGAAGGCGGGGATGCCGGCGCCGCCGGCACGCAGCTTCTCGGCCAAGGTGCCTTGCGGGGTGAGTTCGACTTCCAGCTCGCCGGAGAGCAGTTGCTGCTCGAACAGGGCGTTCTCGCCGACGTAGGAGGCGATCATCTTGCGGATCTGCCGGTCTTCCAGCAGCACGCCGAGGCCGAAGCCGTCTACGCCGCAGTTGTTGGACACCACGGTCAGATCGCGCACGCCGCGACGGCGGATCTCGGCGATCAGGTTCTCGGGGATGCCGCACAGGCCAAAACCGCCGGCCAGTACAGTCATGCCGTCCTGCAGGCCGTCCAGGGCTTCTGCATAGCTGCCGACGCGTTTGTCGAGTCCGCTCATTCGGGGCTGCCTCTTGTTGTTATCTGTTTGGGCCAAGCTTCTGCGCTACAGGCTTATTTGTTAAGTTTGTTTTTCCTCTTGATTGATCAGGTAAATAAATCAATGACCGTCAAGCAGCTACGCGCCTTTCTCGCCGTGGCGCAGAGCCTGAGCTTCGCCCAGGCCTGCGAGCGCCTGCACCTGTCGCAGCCGGCGCTGAGCCTGGCGATCAAGAACCTGGAGCAATCCCTCGGTGGCCAGTTGCTGGTGCGCACCACCCGCAGCGTGGCGCTGACACCGGAGGGCGAGACGTTGCTGCCCATCGCCGTGCGTCTGCTGGCCGACTGGGACAACGCCGAGGACCTGCTGCGCCAGCACTTCACCCTGCAAATGGGCAAGGTGGCGGTGGCGGCCATGCCGTCGTTCGCCGGCAATCGCCTGCCGGCAGCGCTGCGCGCCTTCCGTGACGCCTACCCAAGGGTCAACGTGGCGGTGCACGACGTGATCAACGAACAGGTGATGGAAATGGTGCGCGACGGCCGCGTCGAGCTGGGCATCGCCTTCGAGCCTTTGAGCCTCGATGGCCTGCAATTCACGCCGCTGTACGAGGATCGTTTCGTCGCCGTGGTGCCGGCAGCCAGCCATCTGGCCGACCACGAGACGCTGACCTGGGCACAGTTGCTGGAGCAGCCCTTCATCACCCTGCAACGCCCCTCGGCGGTGCGTCTGCTGCTGGAAGACAGCGTGATCGCCCGTCACGGCAAGCTGCCGGTGGCGTTCGAGAGCCACCAACTGGTCACGGTCGGGCGCATGGTTGCCGAAGGCCTCGGCGTCAGCGCCGTGCCGCAGCTATGCCGGCAACAGATGGAAGACCTCGGCGCCCGCTGCCTGCCGCTAAGCGAGCCGCAGGTGTCGCGTCGCGTCGGCCTGTTGCACCAGGCCGGGCATCAGCTATCCAGCGCGGCGCAGGCATTGAGCGAGGTGCTGCTGCATCAGGCAGGGCAGTAGGGCGGGTGAAACCCGCCGCCTGCGTTGTGGCGGGTTGGACCCGCCCTACGAGCCTAGAGCTGAATCAGGTCTGCTGGGGTGTCGACGTCCTGCAGCACACCTGGGTCATCCAGTTCGACGATACGCACGGCCTCGGGGTGCTGCTGCAGTACCGGCTTGGCGCCGGCATCGCCACTTAGCGTCGCGAGCTGCGGCCAGAAATCGCGGCCGAACAGCACCGGATGGCCGCGTTTGCCCTGATGACTGGGCAGCACGATATTGCTCGCGCTGGAGTGGGCGAGCAGAGTTTCCAGGCTGTCCTGGCGAATCAGCGGCATATCGGCGAGAAAGATCGCCACGGCGTCAGCGCGCGATTCGGCCAGCAGGCGCTCGGCCCCTGCGGCCAGGCTATGACCCATGCCCTCGGCGGTGGCCGGGCTCTGCACGATATGCACGCCCTGTGGCAGCTCAAGCTCTGTCAGCGCTTCGTCCGGACGCAGCACCAGCCAGACTTCTTCGAGCATCGAACAGGGCAGGGCCAGGCTGGCCGCCAGCAGCGAGCGGCCGTCGGCGAGCACGAGCCGGCGCTTGTCGGCACCGAAGCGGCGGCTGTAGCCGGCCGCCAGCATCAGCGCGGCGACTCTTTGAGTTGGGCGCTCGCTGGCCATGCTCAGCCAGCCAACCCCGCCGCCCTGGCGCGAGCGGCGTGCAGCTTCTTGTAGCTGTCGATCAGGCGCAGGTGCTTGTCCAGACCTTCCAGTTTCATACTGGTCGGCGTCAGGCCATGGAAACGCACGCTGCCGTCTACCGAGCCGATCACCGCGTCCATGCGTTCGCTGCCGAACATGCGCCACAGGTTGTGCTCGTAGTTGGCCAGCTCCAGCTCGTCGTCCAGCTGGATCTCCAGCACGGCGTTGACCGCCTGGTAGAACAGGCCGCGCTCGACGGTGTTGTCGTTGTACTGCAGGAAGGCCTCGACCAGTTCCTTGGCGTCGTCGTATTTCTTCAGCGCCAGGTTGATCAGCAGCTTCAGCTCGAGAATGGTCAACTGGCCCCACACCGTGTTGTCGTCGAACTCGACACCGATCAGCGTGGTGATGTCGGTGTAGTCGTCGACCTCGGCGTTGTTGAGGTTGCGCAGCAGCGACTTGAGTTCGCGGTCGCTGAGGCTGTGCAGGTTGAGGATGTCCTTGCGAAACAGCAGCGCCTTGTTGGTGTTGTCCCAGATCAGATCCTCGACCGGGTAGATCTCCGAGTAGCCCGGCACCAGGATGCGGCAGGCGTTGGCGCCGAGGTCGTCATAGGTGGCCACGTAGACCTCCTTGCCCATGTTCTCGAGGATGCCGAACAGGGTCGCGGTCTCCTGCTCGTTGGAGTCCGAGCCTTCGCCGGAGAAGTCCCACTCGACGAACTCGAAGTCCGGCGTGGCGCCGAAGAAGCGCCAGGACACCACGCCGCTGGAGTCGATGAAGTGCTCGACGAAGTTGTTCGGCTCGGTCAGTGCCAGGCTGTCGAAGGTGGGCTGCGGCAGATCGTTGAGGCCTTCGAAGCTGCGCCCCTGCAGCAGTTCGGTGAGGCTGCGCTCCAGCGCCACTTCCAGGCTCGGGTGCGCGCCGAAGGAGGCGAAGACGCCGCCGGTGCGCGGGTTCATCAGCGTCACACACATCACCGGGAACTGGCCGCCCAGCGAGGCGTCCTTGACCAGCACCGGGAAGCCCTGTCTTTCCAGTTCCTCGATGCCGGCGACAATGCCCGGGTATTTGGCCAGCACCTCGGCCGGCACGTCGGGCAGCGCGATTTCGCCTTCGAGGATTTCGCGCTTGACGGCGCGTTCGAAGATTTCCGACAGGCACTGCACCTGCGCCTCGGCCAGCGTGTTGCCGGCGCTCATGCCGTTGCTCAGGTAGAGGTTGTCGATCAGGTTGGTCGGGAAATAGACCGTCTCGCCGTCCGACTGTCGCACGTAGGGCAGTGCGCAGATGCCGCGCTCGGTATTGCCGGAATTGGTGTCGTGGAGGTGCGAGGCACGCAGCTCGCCGTCCGGGTCGTAGATGGCCCGGGTGTAGTCGTCGAGCAGGCCGGCCGGCAGCGCGTCCTTCTTGCCCGGCTTGAACCAGCGCTCCTGCGGGTAATGGACGAAGGGCGCGTTGGCGATGTCCTCGCCCCAGTACTGGTCGTTGTAGAAGTGGTTGCAGCTCAGGCGCTCGATGTATTCGCCGAGTGCCGAGGCCAGTGCGCTTTCCTTGGTGGCGCCCTTGCCGTTGGAGAAGCACATCGGCGAATGCGCGTCGCGGATGTGCAGCGACCAGACGTTGGGCACCAGGTTGCGCCAGGAGGCGATCTCGATCTTGATGCCCAGCCCGGCGAGCAGGCCGGACATGATGGCGATGGTCTGTTCCAGCGGCAGGTCCTTGCCGGCGATGTAGGTCTGCGTGCCGGCATCCGGGTTGATGGTCAGCAGCGCCTGGGCGTCGGCGTCGAGATTCTCGACTTCCTCGATGACGAACGCCGGCCCGGTCTGGACGACTTTCTTGACGGTGCAGCGGTCGATGGAGCGCAGGATGCCCTGGCGGTCCTTCTCCGAAATGTCCGGCGGCAGTTCGACCTGGATCTTGAAGGTCTGCTGGTAGCGGTTTTCCGGATCGACGATGTTGTTCTGCGACAGGCGGATGTGCTCGGTCGGGATGTTGCGCGTGTCGCAGTAGAGCTTGACGAAATAGGCCGCGCACAGGGCCGACGAGGCCAGGAAGTAATCGAACGGCCCCGGCGCCGAGCCGTCGCCCTTGTAGCGGATGGGCTGGTCGGCGATGACCGTGAAGTCGTCGAATTTGGCCTCCAGGCGAAGCTTGTCGAGAAAGTTGACCTTGATTTCCATGCGGGGATCCAGAAGTGGCGTTCAAAACGAACCGGCCGACATTATCGGGGTTTCCCGGCGAGAAAACCGCGCTTCACCGCCAATCGGGACAGGCACCGGCGTGGGCCCGGTTCGCCGACAGCCCGTCGCACCTGGTGGGGCGGCACAGCGCCCGGCTGACGGCGCGGCGTAAAACTATTTTTCGAAATCGTTTGCCGTGCGAGGCAATGGCGCGTATTGTGCACCGCAGCGATTTCTTGTTGTGTAGTTATTTTGTTGGTTTAGTACCCGCATTGCTGCGGCGCCATTCCCCCACTTTTACCTCGCCCCCTTGATCTCGCCCCACCCAGGGGCATTCCGCCCCGGTATTTTTCGGAGATTCAAGATATGGCAACAGGTAACGTCAAGTGGTTTAACGATTCCAAGGGTTTTGGCTTCATCACGCCGGAAGGCGGCGGCGAAGATCTCTTCGCTCACTTTTCCGCGATTCAATCCCACGGCTTCAAGACGCTGGCCGAAGGCCAGCGGGTGAGTTTCGACATCACCACCGGCCCCAAGGGCAAACAAGCAAGCAACATTCAGATCGCCTGATCCATCAGGCCTTCTCCCTGGCAGCGCGCATCGGCGTGGCTGCCAGCCCCTTCGTGCCGAGCCGTACCGTCGGCCGGGGCACCCGAATCGGCTCCTGCCGATTCCGGGACAAACCTCGAAAAGATCCAATGAATTTAGAAAAACAAAGAGCAGAAGCCGAACGGCTTTGTGCCGAATCGAATATTTCCGTCCTGCCCTACGGTAACGCCTGGTGGTTGCTGGGCCGGGGCATCAATCACGTGGTTGGCGAGCTGGCGGGACTGTCGCGCTCCGACCTTCATCGCTATCAGACGACCCAGCGCTGAAGCCAAGCGTCAGTCCGGCTGGCCGGCAGGCAACGGCACCCGGAGCCGCCCATACCAAAACTACAAGGAGCATGCCATGAACAGCGCCATTCAGCGAACCGAACTCAAGACCTTCTATTACACGCCCGTGCATTGCCCCTTCTGCGGCACCCGGGTCATGGGGGCCGACCCGCAGGATGAAACACGCATCACCGCCTGCCCGCACACCTTGTTCATCGCCCACGACACGGCATTCGAATACCGTGCCGAACGCTTCGACACGAACCTGAATCTCAACGGCCTCAGCGACCAGGAAGTGGAAGCGCGCTGGCTCGGCGAGGAGGGCGGCGTCGATGGCCTGACCAACCAGGTCACCCTGGCCGATGCGATCAAGGTGGCCGCCTACGCGCCGGCACCGTCGGCCTATGGTTCCTACTACGGGTTCGCCCCGACCGAATGAGCGGCGCCTGATCAGGCACGCTCACTGAACAGCATTCATCCAAGGCCCGTCTCGTTCTGGCCTCTACCTAACTCAACCCTGGAGAAACGTCCGTGGCCAAAGAAGATCTCATCGAAATGCAAGGTGTCGTAATGGAAGTCCTGCCGGATACGCGGTTTCGCGTCACGCTGGAGAATGGGCACACGCTCGTCGCCTACAGCGGCGGCAAGATGCGCAAGAACCATATCCGCGTCCTGGCCGGCGACAAGGTGTCCCTCGAGCTGTCCCCGTACGACCTGAGCAAGGGCCGGATCACCTTCCGTCACATCGAGGGCCGTACGCCCGCCGCGTCACGGCCGCGTCAGCGCTGAGCTTTGGCGCTGGGCAAACTGCCGGGCATCGCCTAGCC
>JAEYXX010000152.1 GCA_023431055.1 Pseudomonadota bacterium | reverse complement strand
GCTGCATGGTGGTTACCTGTAAGAGGGAGTGGCGGCCAGTTTACCGCCGCCACGGCTGCGGCGAACCGCTGGCCACTGGTCTATAGATAGGGGGAATCCAGCAGGGAGGGCCATCCCATGAAAGGCGCCGAAGCCTACGTCAACGACCAGTGGAATACCTGCGGGCTGACGCATCTGCCCAGGGATGCCTGCGCGCTGCTGGTGCAGCTGCACTTCATCATTCCGCGCGATACCCAGTTCACCAGTTTGCTCAACGAGATCAGCGCCGTCTGCCGGCGGCACCTGCAGGAAGCCTACCCCGGGCGCAGTGTGCATGCTGACCCGGTGGTGGGCTCGGTGGTGGGTGATGGCAGCGGTGACGGCATCACCCTGCGCTTCCACGTCGGGCCGGCGCAATCGTAGGCTGGTCAACGCATGGCGTTCGTAGCCGGCACGGCGGGTTCGGCGGCCGGAAAAGCGCCGACCGCCCTACCGGCCAATCGCGTGCCTCAGCGTAGGGTGGTCAACGCAACGCGTTGGCCACCGTCTCGCGTCCTGCGCCGACCGCCTTACACCGGTAGGGCCTTGCGTGCCGGGGCCTGTGTAGCCTCGGTCCAGGCGCGCAGATCCGCGCCGCCGGGGTTCTGGAACACGCGCAGGCCGAACTCGGGCAGGATCGCCAGCATGTGGTCGAAGATGTCCGACTGGATGCTTTCGTACTCGGCCCAGGCCACCGTGTTGGTGAAGCACTAGATCTCCAGCGGCAGCCCTTCCGCGGTGGGCGCCATCTGGCGCACCAGGAGGGTCATGCCCTGGTGGATCCCCGGGTGGCTGCGCAGATAGCGCTCCACATACGCACGGAAGGTGCCGATGTTGGTGACGCGCCGGGTATTCACCGGCTCGCGACCGGCTTCGGCCAGCTTGGCGTTCCAGTCGTCGATCTCGCGGCGCTTGTTGACCAGGTAGTCCTGCAGCAGGTTGAAGCGATACAACCGCTCGCGCTCCTCGCTGTCCAGGAAGTGGATGCTCTGCTCGTCGATCAGCAGGCTGCGCTTGATGCGCCGGCCGCCTGACTCCTGCATGCCACGCCAGTTCTTGAAGGGGTCGGTGATAAAGCGCTTGGTCGGGATGGTGGTGATGGTCTTGTCCCAGTTCTGCACCTTGACCGTATGCAGGGCGATATCGATCACGTCGCCATCGGCGTTGAGCTGTGGCATTTCCACCCAGTCACCGACGCGGATGATGTCGCTGGAGGAAATCTGCACGCTGGCCACCAGCGACAGCAGGGTGTCCTGGAAGATCAACATCAGCACCGCAGCCATGGCACCGAGGCCGGAGAGCAGGATCAGCGGCGAGCGGTCGATCAGCGCCGCGATCATGAGGATCGCGGCAATGGCGAAGATGGCGATCTTGATCACCTGCAGGTAGCCCTTGATCGGCTTCAGGTGCGCATTGGGCCGGCGCTGGTAAAGGGTGTTGAGAATGTCCAGCAGGGCGCCGATGGCCAAGGCGATGGTCAGCACGATGAAGGCGCCGCAGACGTTCTGCGTGACCGTTACCACGGCTTCGGGCATGCCCGGCACCACGGCCACGCCGGAGGACAGCACCAGCGCCGGGACGATGTGCGACAGGCGCTTGATGATGCCGCTTTCCTTGATCTGGCCATGGCGACCCAAGGTGGTCGCGCCGACCACGCGGTAGATGGCGCGCACCAGGATACGTTTGACGATCCAGTTCGACAGCCAGGCGGCGACGATCAGGGCAAAGGTGGCAGTGAGGGTGAGCAGTTCAGGCTGTTCGTTCAGCCAACCCATCCAGGTATCGAACTCATTCGGCATTTCCGGCTCCGAAGCAGGCAGGAGGAAAGACCGACGCTTAAAGCCGGCCATCTTGGCCGCCGTACCCTAACAAAAATACGTCAGCAACCCAAACCGCAGGTATTGCAGGCTGCGTAGGTTCAGGGCTTGAACGCACCGATGAAGATCGCCGGGTCAACCCGTGCGTCGTTGAGGCTGACGTTCCAGTGCAGGTGCGGGCCGGTCGCGCGTCCGGTGGCGCCGACCTTGCCGATATGGCCGCCACGGGCGATCTCGTCGCCGAGCTGCACATCGATTTCGGAGAGGTGGCAGAACATGCTGATCAGCCCCTGACCGTGATCGAGAAATACCGTCTTGCCGTTGAAGAAGTAGTCGCCGATCAGGATCACCTTGCCCGCCGCCGGCGCCTTGATTGGCGTACCACGGTTGGCCGCGAAATCCAGGCCCGAGTGCGGGTTGCGTTCCTCGCCATTGAAGAAACGGCGCAGGCCGAAGGGGCTGGACAGCGGCCCGTTGACCGGCCTGTCGAATAGCAGGTTGCTTGGCTGGCGCGCGCTGAACTGCTGGTAGGCGCGGGTCTGCTCGGCCAGCTCGCGCTCGATGCGTTTGAGGTTCTCGGCGTTGGGCGTGACCTGCTGCTGGTTCTTGATGGTGATGCGCTGCTCGGCATAGTGCTTGGCGCCGACCTGAAAGCTCAGCCTCTGGCCGCCCTCGACTTCCACCTGCTGAGTGCCCGGTTTGACGCTGAGCGGGATGCCGACAATGGCGATCCAGCGCTGGCCGTCTTCACGCACGGTCAGCACCGGCTTGCCCTGATAACGCACCTTGGGCGCCTGCGCCGGGTTGCCCAGATCGATCACCGCCACGCCACCTGGCACCGGTTTGTTCAGCAGGCGGGTGATGAAACCTTCGGCGTGGGCGGGCAGGGCCAGACAGCAGGCAAGCAGAAAGATCAGTGGGCGCATAAAAAGTCCTATACGAAAAGAACGCGAAGGCTGGATGCAAACGGTAGGGTGGGCTTCAGCCCACCAACAGGGGGGCTGGTTTTGGTGGGCTGAAGCCCACCCTACCAACTGAAGCGAAGCGCCGCCCGGCCCACCCTGCCAACTGTTAGTCCAGCAGCGACAAGGTCGCCGGTTGTATGTGGTTGTCCTCGATGCGCACGTCTAGTTCACCTTCGCCCAGGCGTGCCTTGAGACGCTGGCCGGGCTGGGTTTGCGCGGCGCTGCGCACCGCCTGGCCGCGCTCGTCGAGAAGGATGCTGTAGCCACGACCGAGGGTGGCCAAGGGGCTGACGATCTGCAGTTGCGCAGCCAGGGCACCCAGTTGCTGGCGCTGGCTGCGTAGCTGGCTGTGCATGGCGCGTGGCAGGCGCGTGGCCAGGCCATCGAGGCGCTGGCGCAACAGAGCCAGGCTGCGCCCCGGATGCTGCGCGGCGAGGCGTGCGTCGAGGCGGGCCAGGCGTTCGCGCTGATTGGCCAGTTGCTGGTTGAAGGCGCGGCGCAGGCGCATGTCCAGATCGTCCAGACGTTGGGCCTGCTGGCGCAGGCGTTCGCCAGGGTGGCGCAGGCGTTTGCTCGTTCCTTCCAGGCGCAGGCGTTCGCGGGCCAGGCGACCTTGCATGTGCAGGACCAGGCGACGCTGCAGGTTGTGCAGGCGCTGTACCAGTTCGCTGCTGTCCGGAGCCAGCAGTTCGGCGGCCGCCGATGGCGTCGGTGCCCGTACGTCGGCGACGAAGTCGGCGATGGACACATCCGTCTCGTGACCCACGGCGCTGACGATGGGGGTGATGCAGCCAGCTACGGCACGGGCCACGGCTTCCTCGTTGAAACACCAGAGGTCTTCCAGCGAGCCACCGCCGCGGGCCAGGATCAGCGCATCGAAACCCTGCGCATCGGCGCGTTGCAGGGCGCGGACGATCTGCGCGGTGGCATCGCGACCCTGTACGGCGGTGGGGATCAGGTTCAGCTCCACCTGCGGCGCGCGCCGGCGAAACACGCTGATGATGTCGCGGATCACCGCGCCGGTCGGTGAGGTGACGATGCCGATACGCTTGGGATGAGCGGGCAGGGTGATCTTGCGTTCGGTAGAGAACAGCCCTTCGGCGCCGAGCTTTTCCTTCAGCGCCTCGAAGGCCAGGCGCAGCGCGCCGTCCCCGGCGGGCTCGACGGCGTCGAGAATCAGCTGATAATCGCCGCGCCCCTCGAACAGCGAGACCTTGCCGCGTACCTTCACCGCTAGTCCGTCGCGCAGTGCCTGGCGTACGCGCGCAGCGTTCTGCCGGAACAGCGCGCAGCGCACCTGCGCCTGGCTGTCTTTCAGGGTGAAGTAGATGTGGCCGGAGGCCGGACGGGCGAGGTTGGATATTTCGCCCTCGACCCAGATACCGGTGAACACGTCCTCCAGCAGCAGGCGTGCGCGGTTGTTGAGTTGGCTGACGCTCAGCACCTCACGGTCGAGGTTCAGGCGTGCGAAGGGATCCTTGATCATGGGGCGGCATGATAAGCGGACTCGTCGGCAGGCGCGACTGCA
>JAEYXX010000075.1 GCA_023431055.1 Pseudomonadota bacterium | reverse complement strand
CCAGCAGTTCCTGGCGGTTTCTCGGCTCATGAGCAAAAGCCTGGGTCAGCTTGTTGAACCAGGACTTCTGCTCGTTGCTCGATCGGTCTTCGCTCATGGCGTTTTACTCGGGGTCCTTTTCATTAGGCGGTTCGTCGCCGGCATAGGGGTCGGGATGACCCAGCTCGGCGAGCAATTGTCGTTCCAGTTCTTCCATCTCGAGGGCTTCGTCTTCCTCGATATGGTCATAGCCCAGCAGGTGTAGGCAGCCGTGGATCACCAGATGCGCCCAGTGCGCGTCCAGCGTTTTGCCCTGCTCGGCCGCTTCGCGCTCGACCACCGGCCCGCAGATCACCAGATCGCCCAGCAGCGGGATGTCGAGAATCCCATCGGGAATCTCGGCGGGGAAGGACAGCACGTTGGTGGCGTAGTCCTTGTGCCGCCAGGTGTGGTTGAGCTCGCGACCTTCTTCCTCGTCGACCAGGCGGATGGTTAGCTCCGAATCGGCTGTGCGCTGACGCAGGGCCAGTTCGCACCAGCGGCGCAGTTGCGCCTCGTCCGGGTGATGGCCGTCAGTGGCCAGTTGCAGGTCCAGTTCAAGCATCGTGGCTGTCGCCCTTGCCGTTCAGGCGCGCGTCGTGGCGCTCGTAGGCCTCGACGATGCGCTGCACCAGCGGGTGGCGCACGACGTCCTTGGGCTTGAAGTGGGTGAAGCTGATGCCGGGCACCTCACGCAGTACTTCGATGACGTGGGCAAGACCACTCTTGGTGCCGCGTGGCAGGTCGACCTGGGTGATGTCGCCGGTGATCACGGCGGTGGAGCCGAAGCCGATACGGGTAAGGAACATCTTCATCTGCTCGACGGTGGTGTTCTGACTCTCGTCGAGAATGATGAAGCTGTTGTTAAGGGTGCGGCCACGCATGTAGGCCAGCGGCGCGATCTCGATCACCTGCTTCTCGATGAGCTTGGCGACGTGTTCGAAGCCGAGCATTTCATAGAGTGCGTCATACAGCGGACGCAGATAAGGGTCGATCTTCTGCGCCAGGTCGCCTGGTAGGAAGCCGAGCTTCTCGCCGGCTTCCACTGCCGGGCGCACCAGCAGGATGCGCCGTACCTGCTCGCGCTCCAGCGCGTCCACCGCGCAGGCCACGGCCAGGTAGGTCTTGCCGGTGCCGGCCGGGCCGATGCCGAAGTTGATGTCGTTGTCGAGGATCGCCTTGACGTAGCGCTGCTGGTTGGCGCCGCGCGGCTTGATCACGCCCTTTTTGGTGCGCAGGGTCACCTGCGGCGCATTGCTGGGGTTGACCAACTCCTCGACGCCGGATTCCTGCAGATACAGGTGCACCAGGTCAGGCGACAGCTCGGTGGCTTTGGTTTCGCGGTACAGCTTGCGCAGCAGGGTCTCGGCGGCCTGGGTCTTGTCGGCGCTGCCGAGCATCTCGAACTGGTTGCCGCGGTTGCGGATTTCCAGTCCGAGGCGCTCTTCGATCAGGCGCAGGTGCTCGTCGAACTGGCCGCAGAGGTTGGCGAAACGGCGGGCCTCGAAAGGTTCGAGGGTGAAGCGATGAGGTTCTAGAGAGGCGTTCAAGGTGATGGTGTGATCGTCACTTGTCTGGGTAGTGAAAGGCAGCATAACGCTGGTCGCCCACAACGCAAAGTGTGGGCGACCAGTGCGTTAATGGAGGGGGTCGGCATCCAGCAGGGTGCCGCGCAGCGAATGGGGCAGGGCGTCGTCGATATGCACGTCGACGAACTGGCCGATCAGGCGCGGATTGTCGCAACGGAAGTTGACGATGCGGTTCTGCTCGGTGCGGCCCTGGAGCATGCCCGGGTCCTTCTTCGAGTAGTCGCTGACCAGGATGCGCTGCACCGTGCCGACCATGCGCCGGCTGTTCTCGAAACCGTTCTGGTTGATGCGGTGCTGCAGCAGGGCCAGGCGCTGCTTCTTCACTTCTTCCGGGGTGTCGTCGGCCAGATCGGCAGCCGGCGTGCCCGGACGCGAGCTGTAGATGAAGGAGAAGGAGAAGTCGAAGCCGACGTCCTCGATCAGCTTCATGGTCTGCTCGAAATCCTTCTCGGTCTCGCCGGGGAAGCCGACGATGAAGTCCGAGCTGATCAGGATGTCCGGCACCGCTGCACGCAGTTTGCGGATGCGCGACTTGTATTCCAGCGCGGTGTGGTTGCGCTTCATCGCCGCGAGGATGCGGTCGGAGCCGGACTGCACCGGTAGGTGCAGGTATTTGACCAGCTGCGGAATCTCGGCATGGGCGGCGATGATCGCGTCGGAGAACTCCAGCGGGTGGCTGGTGGTGTAACGGATGCGTTCGACGCCATCGAGCGCCGCCACGGCATGCAGCAGTTCGGCGAAGTCGGCGATATGACCGTCTGGGGCTTCCCCGCGATAGCCGTTGACGTTCTGTCCGAGCAGGGTGATTTCCTTCACGCCCTTCTCGGTCAGAGAGGTGATTTCCATCAACACGTCGACCAGCGGGCGGCTGACCTCCTCGCCGCGGGTGTAGGGCACCACGCAGAAGGTGCAGTACTTGCTGCAGCCTTCCATGACCGAAACGAAGGCGCTCGGGCCATCGACGCGTGGCTCGGGCAGACGGTCGAATTTCTCGATCTCGGGGAAGCTGATGTCCACCTGGGCGGTCTTGGTCACGCGCGCGGCATCGATCATTTCCGGCAGGCGGTGCAGGGTCTGCGGGCCGAACACCACGTCAACATAGGGCGCGCGATCGCGGATCGCCGCGCCTTCCTGGCTGGCCACGCAGCCACCGACGCCGATCACCAGGTCCGGATTGGCCTGCTTCAGCTCGCGCCAGCGGCCGAGCTGGGAGAACACCTTGTCCTGGGCCTTCTCGCGGATCGAGCAGGTATTGAGCAGGATCACGTCGGCTTCTTCGGGTTTTTCCGTGACCTCCAGAGCCTGATGCTCGCCCAGCAGGTCGACCATGCGCGAGCTGTCGTACTCGTTCATCTGGCAACCGTGGGTTTCGATATAGAGCTTCTTGGTCATGGCACTGTCTGAGGTGGTTAAAAAATGACCGCGCATTATAGGGGAGAGGTGGGCGACAGGCTACAGGCGGCAGGCCATAGGCAAGAGCGTCGTCGGGTTGCCCGGATGCAATCCGGGGCTTGCGGCGTTCATTCCCGGATTGCATCCGGGCTACGCTTGCCTGCCGCCTGCCGCCTGCCGCCTGCCGCCTGCCGCCTGCCGCCTGCCGTCTGTGCCTTGTGCTATCCTGCGCGCCCCGTTTTTTCTGACTTCGAGTCTCCATGAGCAAGCGCGATCCCATCTACAAGGTGATTTTCCTCAACCAGGGCCAGGTGTACGAGATGTACGCCAAGCAGATCTATCAGAGTGATCTGTGGGGTTTTCTGGAAGTGGAGGAGTTCGTCTTCGGTGAGCGTAGCCAACTGGTGGTCGACCCCAGCGAGGAGAAGCTCAAGGCGCAGTTCGAGGGCGTTGTTCGTAGTTTCGTGCCGATGCACGCGATCATCCGCATCGACGAGGTGGAGCGTCTGGGCACGGCGAAGATCAGCGAGGCCAAGGGTGGCGGCAACGTGATGCCGTTTCCCATGCCGATGCCGGACAAGTAAGCGTCTGCGCAGTAGTGCTGGAAGTAGGGTGGGCTTTAGCCCACCAGCAAGCGGTATCTTGGTGGGCTGAAGCCCACCCTACAGATGAAGCGGATCGCCGCCCGTTTTAAGGCAGCGGCGAGAAGGGCGAGCGACCTTCGGCGGTCTGCAGCTCCAGCAGGTAGCTGCGGAAGATCTGCCCCAGCACCTGGCTGGCGATTTCCAGTTCATCGCGGCGCATCTGCGCCGAGACCAGATCGGCGCTGTCCATGGCTTCGTCCGAGCCATTGACCGATGCCATCTTCAACACGATGTAGGCCTGCACGTTGTTGGCCGGTACGCCTTCGCCGCGGAAGAACATGGTGCCCAGACGCAGTTGTGCTTCGGCGTGCCCCTGCAACGAGGCGCGCTCGAACCAGGTCAGGGCCTGCTTGAGATCGCGCGGGGTGCGCTTGCCGTCGTAGTAATACTCGCCCAGCTCGAAGGCGGCCTGCATGTTGCCGGCGCGCGCCATTTCCTGGCAGCTGGCCAGGGCATCGGGCATTTCTTCGGGAGCGGCGTTCAGGGCGCAGCTGCCGCTGGCGGGGATCAGCAGAGAGTTGCCGCCTGCGAGCGCAAACAGCGGGAGTAAAAGCAACAGGCAGCCCAGAGACAGGGTGCGGCCGGTGCGGTTCATCTGGATAACGGGACCTCGGCAGTTCAGGTCGGGTGACGTGCCCGGTCGGCGCAAAACGTGCCGACCGTCGCATTATGGAATAAACCGCGTGCTCCTTACAAAGGCTTTACCCTGTCTGGCGCTCCGCACTGCCCGGCAGCCTCAGCAGCAGCCAGGCCAGCAGTGGATACGCCGGCGTGAGCAGAACGTGGAACAGATCGATACGGCGCAGTGGGCCGATCACGCCTTCGGTACCGACCGCCAGGCCGGCCAGCAGGAACAATCCCACCACAACGCCTGCGCTGATCGCTGGCGCCCGGCGCGGCCATTGCACGGCGCCGGCATAGAGAATCAGCGCCAGCGTGGCCAGGTTCAGCACCAGGCGGTAGTCCTCCAGGTAGCCCATCTGCCGGAACAGCTCGAAGAAGGCGCACAGGCCGAGGACGATGCGCCCCCAGTTCGGCCGGCTCCAGGCCCAACCACGACCCAGGGCCAATGCCGCCGCGCCGAGCAGCGGCAGACCGAGAAAGTTGCTGGCCTGGGAGAGCCACAGGTGTGCGGCCTGCCAGCTCGGATCGAAGCCGAAACGGATCACGCCGACGCTGGCCGCTGCTGCCGGCAGCAGGAAGCCGAGCAGGGCGCAGAACAGCGCCGGCTGGTCGCCCTCGCCGTAGCGCCCGCGTGCCCGGCCGATCAGCCAGACACAAACGCCGCAGGCCAGCGCCAGCAATGCATCACTGAAGGCGGTGCTGTATTGCATCAGGCTTTTTTCAGCTCGGCGAAGGCGCGTTCGGCGGCGGCGAAGGTGATCTCCAGCTCCTTGTCGCCATGGGCGATGGAGGTAAAACCTGCCTCGAAGGCGCTCGGTGCCAGGTACACGCCGCCGTCCAGCATCAAGTGGAAGAAGCGGTTGAAGCGCGCGCTGTCGCTGGCCATTACGTCGGCGAAGGTGACGATATCGTCGGCGCCGCTGAAGTACAGGCCGAACATGGCGCCTGCCTGGGTGGTGACGAAAGGAATGCCGGCAGCATCGGCACGCTCCTGCAGGCCGTCGAGCATGCGCGTGGTGTAGTCGCTCAGCTCGGCGTGGAAGCCCGGGCGGCTGATCAGCTTGAGGGTAGTCAGGCCGGCGGCCATGGCCAGCGGGTTACCCGACAGGGTGCCGGCCTGGTAGACCGGCCCCAGCGGGGCGATGCATTCCATGATCGCGCGCTTGCCGCCGAAGCAGCCGACCGGCATGCCGCCGCCGATGATCTTGCCGAAGGTGGTCAGATCCGGGGTGACGCCGTAGTGCGCCTGGGCACCGCCCAGGGCGACGCGGAAACCGGTCATCACCTCGTCGAAGATCAGCACCACACCATGCTTGTCGCACTGCTCGCGCAGGCCTTCGAGGAAGCCCGGCGCTGGCGGCACGCAGTTCATGTTGCCGGCCACCGGCTCGACGATGATGCAGGCGACTTCCTTACCCACCTGCGCCAGGCACTCGGCCACGGCGTCGATGTCGTTGAACGGCAGGGTCAGGGTGTGCTTGGCGAAGGCTGCCGGCACACCAGCGGAGTTCGGCACGCCCTGGGTCAGGGCGCCGGAGCCGGCCTTGACCAGCAGGCTGTCGGAGTGGCCGTGGTAGCAGCCCTCGAACTTGATGATGCTGTCGCGACCGGTGAAACCACGGGCCAGGCGGATGGCGCTCATGGTCGCCTCGGTGCCGGAGCTGACCATGCGCACCATCTCCATCGACGGCACCAGGCTGCACACCAGCTCGGCCATCTCGGTTTCCAGGGCGGTCGGCGCGCCGTAGGACAGGCCGTGCTCCAGCTGGCGACGCACGGAATCCAGCACGTCCGGATGGCTGTGGCCGAGGATCATCGGGCCCCAGGAGCCGACGTAGTCGACGTAGCGCTTGTCGTCTTCATCGACCACGTACGCGCCTTCGGCATGCTTGAAGAACAGCGGGGTGCCGCCGACGCTGCGGAAGGCGCGCACTGGCGAGTTGACGCCGCCGGGGATGTGTTTCTGGGCGTTGGCGAAGAGGATTTCGGAGCGGGACATGGCGGGTTCTCTCTGAAAAGGGATCAATCGAACAGCGCGGCGAAGGCGCGGGCGCGGTCTTGCACCTCAAGGGCGGAGTCCGCAGCGAACAGAGCGTGGATCACGGCGACCATGCTGGCGCCGCGGGCGATCAGGCCGGGGGCGGTTTCCAGGGTCACGCCGCCGATGGCGACGATGGGCTGGGCAAAACGCGTGCGGGCCTGATCCAGCAGCTCCACGGTCGCCGCCGGGGCGCCGGGTTTGGTGTTGGAATTGAAGAAACGACCAAAGGCGATGTAGCTGGCGCCTTCGGCGACGGCGCGCTCGGCCAGCTCCAGCTGGGCATGGCAGGTGCCGCCGATCACGGCATCCGCGCCGAGGCGGGCGCGGGCTGCGGCCAGCGAACCGTCAGTCTGGCCCAGGTGCAGGCCGACGCCCAGGCGGGTAGCCAGTTCCAGGTCATCGTTGATGATCAGCGTGGTGCCGTGGCGTTGACACAATTCGGCCAGAGCCTGGGCTTCATCGAAACGGCGCACGGCATCGGCGGATTTGTCGCGGTACTGCAGCAGGCGCGCGCCGCCGATCAGCGCTGCTTCTGCGTAGGGCAGCAGCTTGCCGCCGGCCAGCAGCGGTGTGTCGGTTATGGCGTAGAGGCCGCGCAGTGACGTCATTGGCCGTAGTCCAAAGGCAGACGGCGTGGCACGTACTGGCCGTGGCCGGGTTGTTCGGCGTCGCGCAGGGTACGCCAGGTGTAGTCCAGGGCACTCTTCACCGCGCTGACCAGTTCCTCGCCCAGCGCCAGGCGACCGGCCAGGGTACTGGCCAGGGTGCAGCCGGAGCCGTGGTAGCTGCCGGGCAGGCGCGCGCAGGTAAAGGTGTGGCGGCTGCCGTCACGGCTGTACAGGCGGTTGTGCACTTCTGCTTCGTCGCCGTGGCCGCCGGTGATCAGCAGGTGCTCGATGAAGGGCAGCAGCTTGTCCGCGCACTCGTCGGCCGTACCTTCCGGCAGTTCGGCGAGGATGCGCGCTTCCGGCAGGTTCGGCGTGGCGATGGTGGACGCGGCGAACAGGCGCTCGCGCATGGCATAGCCGACGTCGTCCTTGCCCAGCGAGCCGCCGCCGCCAGCGCGCAGCACCGGATCGCAGACCAGCGGGATGCCGGGCAACTGGCTCATCACTTCGAGCACGGTATCGACCATCTCCACCGAACCGAGCATGCCCAGCTTGACGGCGGCGACCGGCATGTCGGCGATCACGGCGCGGGCCTGGGCCAGTACCCAGTCACGGTCGAGCACACGGAAGTCGGAGACGTTGACGGTATCCTGCACGGTCAGGGCGGTCACCGTCGGGGCGGTGTGGCAGCCTTGAGCCAGCAGGGCTTCGATATCGGCCTGCAGGCCGGCACCACCGCTGGGGTCGTGACCGGACATGCACAGCACTACGGGGCGGGAGTTTGGCGTTTTCATGGTGCGCGAGCTTATCACTAACCACCACCTGATCGCTGCAGGGCGTATGGCTGAACAACCGTCGCGCACCGGCGGCGCAGGCCCTGCAGAGGCGTTTTGCCCGGGCCGCCCTGTTTCGGCCGGGAAGCATGATGGTGCCTGAATCTGGAAAAGCGCCACGCCAGCCCCTAGAGTAGCGCGATTCGACTATAAGTTTGCCGTGCGTGACGACATCATCGAGGGGTAATGGGGTCCCGATGTCGTTCGACAGGGCTTGTGGGGACCTATGTACCGGCTGCTCCTGCTCTTGTTGAGCCTCGTTTTTTCCTCGCTGGTGGGTGCCGTTACCTTCGACGAACACATACGCGCATTGCCGTTGGGCCAGAGCATGTATGTATTCGAGGACGTGCGCGGCGATGCCAGTATCGATGACATCGCCTCGCCGGCCGTGCAGGGCAGCTTCCGTCTGCATGACAAGCCCGTGCTCAACGCCGGTTATTCGCGCTCGGTGTTCTGGCTGCGTCTGGACCTGGAGTATCGCCCCGAGCAGGCGCAAGGCGATCGCAACTGGCTGCTGGAGCTGGCCTATCCGCCGCTCGATCACCTCGAGCTTTACCTCCCTGACCAAGACGGCAGCTTCGCCCTGGCGCAGCGCACAGGCGACGCCTTGCCGTTCGATAGCCGGCAGATCCGCCAGAACAACTACCTGTTCGAGCTGAACCTGGAGCCGGGGCAGGCCAAGCGCGTCTACTTGCGTCTGGAAAGTCAGGGTTCGATCCAGGCGCCGCTGACGCTATGGGCGCCCAACGCCTATCTGGAGCAGCAGCCAGGGCGCATCTATGTGCTCGGCATCATCTACGGCGTGCTGCTGGTGATGCTGGTGTACAACCTGTTCATCTTCGTCAGTGTGCGCGACACCAGCTACCTCTATTACATCCTCTATATCGCCTCGTTTGGCCTTTACCAGGTATCGGTCAACGGCGCCGGCATCGAATACTTCTGGCCCGACAGCCCATGGTGGGCCAACGCCGCCACCCCTTTCCTGATTGGCTCAGCCGCTCTGTTCGGATGCCAGTTCGCCCGCAGTTTCCTGCATACCGCCGAGCACAGCCCCTGGGTAGACCGCCTGCTGCTGTTGCTCATGACTTGTGGCGTGGTGGTGATGCTGCTGGCGCTGAGCGTCAGTTACGCCACCGCACTGCGCCTGGCGACCTATCTTGCGCTGCTGTTCACCGTGGTGATCTTTGCCGCCGGTATCCTCGCCTGGCTGCGCGGCATGCGCGTGGCGCGCTACTTCATCTTCGCCTGGACCGCCTTTCTCATCGGCGGCGCCGTCAACACACTGATGGTGCTGGGCTATCTGCCCAACGTTTTTCTCACCATGTACGCCAGCCAGATCGGTTCGGCGCTGGAGGTGGGCCTGCTGTCGCTGGCGCTGGCCGACCGCATCAATGCGATGAAGGAGGAGCGTGCGCGGATCCTTCAGGAGGCCGGGCGCAAGCTCGAGGCACTGAACCAGGAACTGGCCGACAGCAACCGCTTCAAGGACGAGTTTCTCGCCACTGTCACGCATGAACTGCGCACGCCAATGAACGGCGTGATCGGCTCGCTGGAACTGATGCAGACGGTGAAGATGGACGTCGAACTGGAGCAATACCAGAAGACCGCTGCCGCTTCGGCGCGCGACATGATGCGCATGGTCAACGACATTCTCGCCCTGACCGAACTGCAGGCCGGCAAGCTCTACCCACGGCACGAGGCGTTCAGCCTGCGTGGCCTGTTCGATGGCCTGCGCGCACATTACGCGCCGCGCGCCGAGGACAAGGGCCTCAGGTTTACGCTGGAGCTGGAGGACAGCCTGCCCGATATCTTCGAAGGCGACGCCGCCAAGCTGGCGCAGGCGCTGGGTTACCTGCTGGACAATGCCATCAAATTCACCAACGAAGGTGGTGTGACACTGCAGGTGGGGCGCACCGGGAACCCGGGCAACAACCTGCCGCTAAGTGTGGTGGTCAGTGATACCGGCATCGGCTTCGCCCAGAGCGAGGGCGACCTGTATCAGCGCTTCCACCAGCTCGATGGCTCCATGACCCGCAAATACGGTGGTCTGGGTATCGGCCTGGCGATCTGTCGGCAACTGGTCGATCTGCTCGGCGGCAGCCTCAGCCACGAGTCCCAGCCTGGTGTCGGCAGCCGCTTTCGCCTCAACGTGCCGCTGAGCCTGCCTGAGCAGCAACCGGCGCCCGCACTGCGCCCGCAGCGTTTGCCCAGTGGCGTGGCGCTGCGCCAGGCCCAGCAATGCACGGTGCTTATCGTCGAGGACAACGCGATCAATCAGTTGGTGACGCGCGGCATGCTGCTCAAGCTGGGCTACCGCGTGCGCACTGCCGACAACGGTGCCGAGGCGCTGGAGCTGCTACGCGGCGAAACCGTCGATGCCGTGCTGCTGGACTGCCAGATGCCGGTAATGGACGGATTTGCCACCTGCCGTGCAATTCGCGCGCTGCCCGGTTGTGCCGAGCTGCCGGTGCTGGCGATCACCGCGCACAGTCACAGCGGTGATCGCGAGCGCTGTCTGGCTGCGGGCATGAGCGATTACCTGGCCAAGCCGGTCAAGTTCGAAGAACTGCGCGTACTGCTGCATGACTGGGTGCTGTGCCGCTCGCCGCTGGTATCCGGCGGCGCTGCTCCGCTCTGACGACCCGCTGCGCTCCTTCCCGATTCGGCGGCAGATTTGGCCGAATCGTCCCTTTAGTCATGGTCTGAATCCTGATTCACTGCTGGATATGAATCAGGATTCAGACCATGGCCTACCGTATCACCGAAGCTCGAATCGACCGCGACCAGACACAGCGCCAACGCATTCTCGATTGCGCGTTGGAGCGGGTCAGTGCCGGCGGTTTCGCAGCCCTGACCATGCAGCCGCTGGCCGACGACGTTGGTATCGCCACCGGCAGCCTGTACCGCCACTTTCGCAGCAAGGGGGAGCTGGCTGCCGAAGTCTTCGCCGCGGCCAGTCAGCGTGAAGTGGATGCCCTGGCCGCCGCCCTGCGTGGGCCGGGTACTGCCAGCGCGCGTCTACGCCTCGGTCTTGAGCAATTCGCCGCGCGCGCCTGGCATAGCCGCCGTCTGGCCTTTGCCTTGATCGCCGAGCCTGTCGACCCGGAAGTCGACGAGCAACGTCTGCTCTATCGCGAAGCCTATGCCGAACTGTTCAGCGACCTGCTCGAGGATGGGGTTCGTACCGGCGAGTTCCAGGTCGACCAGCTCGGCCTCACCGCTGCCTGCCTGGTAGGGGCTATTGCCGAGGCGCTGGTCGGGCCTCTTTCGCCCCCTGCCCGTGCCGCCCGTGAAGCCGGGCATACCGGCCTGACGCTGGATCAGGTCAGCGCCAGCCTTGCCACTTTCTGCCTGCGCGCCGTCGGCGCCAAGGAGCCTATACGATGAAACCCAGCCTGCACGCCGAAACTCACGAGGTCTTCAACCAGGTGCCCAGCCTCGACGGTGCCAACCTCTACCGTCTTGATCTGCCGCTGCAGGAGTGGGTGCGCCGCTACGATGGCGGCTGGGCGCAAGAGCGTCTGAGCGCCTATGGCGCGCTGGCCGGCGGCACGCTGATGCAGGCGGGCTTTCTCGCCAACGAGAACAAGCCGGTGTTCAAGAGTCATGACCGCTACGGCAACCGCATCGACCTGGTGGAATTCCATCCGGCCTATCACGAGCTGATGCGCACCGCCATCGAGCAGGGCCTGCCGTCGCTGCCCTGGACCGACCCGCGCGCCGGTGCCCACGTCGCTCGCGCCGGGCTTTCCTATCTGCACAGCCAGGCCGAGTCCGCCAGCGGCTGCCCGCTGACCATGACCTTCGCCGCCGTGCCGGCCATTCGCCTGCAGCCGAATGTGGCCGAGCAGTGGCTGCCGAAGATCCTTGCCACGCAGTACGATCCGCGCAACCTGCCGATGGAGCAGAAGGCCGGTGTCACCATCGGCATGGCCATGACCGAGAAGCAGGGCGGCACCGACGTGCGCGCCAACACCACGCGCGCCTATCCCATCGGCCTTGGCGGGCCGGGGCAGGGCTACGAGCTGGTCGGCCACAAGTGGTTCTGCTCGGCGCCAATGTGCGACGCCTTCCTTACCCTGGCCTACACCGACAAGGGCCTGTCGTGCTTCCTGCTGCCGCGTCACCGCCCGGACGGCACGCGTAACGCGTTCTACATCCAGCGCCTGAAGAACAAGCTGGGCAACTGGGCCAACGCCTCCAGCGAGGTGGAATACCGCGGCGCCTTCGCCTGGATGCTCGGCGAGGAAGGGCGCGGCGTGCCGACCATCATCGAGATGGTGGCCATGACCCGTTTCGATTGCATGGTCGGTTCCAGCAGCCTGATGCGCCAGGCCCTGACCCAGGCCGCACACCACTGCGCGCATCGCCAGGTGAGTGGCAAGCTGCTCGTCGATCAACCGCTGATGCAGAACGTGCTGGCCGACCTGGCGCTGGAGAGCGAGGCCGCGCTGGCGCTGTGCATGCGCATGGGCCGCGCGCTCGATCATCAGCATGACGAGCAGGAAGAAAAATTTGCCCGCCTGGTCACCGCCGTGGGCAAGTACTGGATCTGCAAGCGCGCACCGGAAATGATCTACGAGGCCAGCGAATGTATGGGCGGCGCCGGCTACGTCGAGGAAACCATCATGCCGCGCCTGTACCGCGAGGCACCGGTCAACTCGATCTGGGAAGGTTCGGGCAACGTGCAATGCCTGGACGTGCTGCGCGCATTGTCCAAGGAGCCGGGCGTACTCGATGCGCTGTTCGCCGAGCTGGGCGACGGCCACGGCGATGTTCGCCTGAAGGCGCATATTCAGCGTTTGAAAGCCGATTTTGCCGATACCGCCGATATCCAGTACCGCGCGCGCCAGCTTACCGAAGACATGGCCGTGGCGCTGCAGGCCAAGCTGCTGCTGGAGGCGGGCAACGCCACCGTCTCCGATGCCTTTATCGCCAGCCGCCTGGAGGGCCGGGGCCACGTCTATGGCACACTGCCGCGTGGCGTCGACGTCGAAGCGCTGCTGGCGCGTAGCACGCCGCACCTGGCCTGATCGGAGATCCGCATGCAAGCACATCCGCGTTATCGCGAGTTGGTCGAGCGAGGCTTCGCCGATGCCAATTTCATCAACGATCTGGGCATTCGTTCCACTGATTGTGGTCCGGGGTGGGTCGAGGCGGAGCTGGATATCCAGCAGCGCCACTTGCAGCAGAACGGTTTCATCCACGCCGGTGTGCAAACCACTCTGGCCGATCATGCAGCCGGTGCCGCTGCTGCGACGCTGGTGGCCGAAGGGCAGACGGTGCTGACGCTGGAGTTCAAGGTCAACCTGCTACGACCTGCGCGCAGCTCGCGGTTGTTCTGCCGCGCCGAGGTGCTCAAGGCCGGGCGCCAGGCGACAGTGGTCGAGGCCGAGGTGTTTGGCGAGGAACACGGCCAGAAACGCCTGTACAGCAAGGCTTCGGTGACCATGGCCGTGGTGACTCTGCCGACCTGAGCGAGGCCCAAATGTGATCACCGGCACGCTGTTTTTTAGCCGAGCAGGCGAGTAATCTTGCCGCCGATGGTTCTGCGTGCACGCATGTGACGTGGATGAAAAGGGAACAGGGTGCGGCGAATTCCGCCAATGCCCTGGCTGCCCCCGCAACTGTAAGCGGCGAGCGATGCCCGGATGCCACTGACTTCGGTCGGGAAGGCGGGCGAAGTGCCAAGCCGTGAGCCAGGAGACCTGCCATCGACCCCATCGATCCTCCAACTCGTCGCGCGGTGGGCGCGGCCAAGGAACTTGCATGCATATCGAACCGGGCGTCGTCGAAGGCGCCAAGATCTTCCTCAGCTACGCAACGGCGGTCGCTGCCTTCGGCCTGACCGCGAAACTGGCACGCGATGCCATCCGCGACAACGGCGGCGTCACCGCGCTGGCGCTGCGCAGCCTGCTGACCACCGCGCTGGTATTCTGCTTCTTCGAGGTATTGCCGCATCATCCGGTGGGGGTTTCCGAAGTACACCTGATTCTTGGCTCGACCCTGCTGCTGCTGTTCGGCGCCGGCGCCACGGCCATCGGCCTGGCCGCAGGCCTGCTGCTGCAGGGCCTGTTGTTCGCCCAGTTCGATCTGCCGCAGTACGGCATGAACGTCACGACTCTGTTGATCCCGCTGTGGGGCATCAGTCTGCTGGCCAAGCGTATCGTCGCCCCGGGCACCGCCTACGTCGATCTCTCCTACAAGCAGGCACTGGCGCTGTCGACCGCCTACCAGGGCGGTATCGTCGCCTGGGTGGCGTTCTGGGCCTTCTACGGCCATGGCTTTACCAGCGAGAACCTGGCAGCCGTGGGCAGTTTCGGCCTGGCCTATATGAGCGTGATCCTGATCGAGCCGCTGGTCGACCTGGGCGTGCTGGCCGCAGCCAAGGCGCTGTCGCGTTTCAGCCAGGGGCCGCTGTTCAACGTGCGCCTCCATCAGGCTGCCGTCTGATGGTGGCGTGGCGACCGAATTCCCGGTCGCCACGCTATGTTTTGCCACAAGGATGCAGGCAAGATAGGCGCGAACGTTCAGTCAGGAAGATGCGCCGTGAAAGCCTGCTCAGATGATTTCATCATTGCCCACACTCCCGAAGAGGCGGTCGACCGCCTCGCCGCGTTGCACCAGGAAGCCACTGGTGCCCTGAGCCATGCGCTCAAACGCTACCTCAAGGAGCGCATCCGCCCGGATGCCAGCGAGCACTGCCTGTTCCGCTATCCCGAATTGCGCCTGACCTACCTGTGCCAGGGCGAGGTGCCGACCACCGTGCGCGCCTACGCCAAGGTGCAGGTGCCGGGCACCTATGCCATCACCGTGACCCAGCCGGCAGCCTTTCGCAAATACCTGCTGGAGCAGCTGCGCCCGTTGATGAATGACTTCACCCTGCGTGTGGAAGTCGGCCGCAGCCAGCAGAATATTCCTTACCCGTACGTGGTCGAGGGCGGCGATGAGCTGGCCGGCAGTGGCGTGACCGCCGCCGAGCTGGCGCGAGTGTTCCCCAGCACCGACCTGTCCGCCGCCACCGACGGCACCGCCGATGGCCTGTACGACTGGGAGAACATCGACCCGCTGCCGCTGGCACTGTTCGACGCTGCACGTACCGACTTCTCGCTCAAGCGCATCCAGCACTACACCGGCAGCGACTGGCGCCATGTGCAGCCGTGGATTCTGCTGACCAACTACCACCGCTATGTCGATCAGTTCATCCGCCATGGTCTGGATATGCTGGTGGGGGACTCGCGCTTCACTCGCATGGTGCTGCCGGGCAACGTGGTGGTCGAGCGCGGCATGGCTGAAGGCGAGATGCAGGCAGTGATCGAGAACGTGGTCTGGCACCGCTATCAGATGCCGGCCTACCACCTGCAGGCTGCGGACGGCCACGGCATTACCCTGGTCAACATCGGCGTCGGCCCGTCCAACGCCAAGAACATCACCGACCACCTGGCCGTGCTGCGCCCGCATTGCTGGCTGATGATCGGCCACTGCGGTGGCCTGCGGCAGTCGCAGACCATCGGCGACTACGTGCTGGCCCACGCCTATATGCGTCGCGACGGCATTCTCGATCGCGTGTTGCCGCCGCATATCCCGCTGCCGGCGCTGGCCGAAGTGCAGCAGGCGCTGCAGGAAGCCGCCAAGCTGGTTACCGGTGAAGAGGGCGACGAGCTGAAGAAGCGCCTGCGCACTGGCACCGTGCTGACCTACGACGACCGCAACTGGGAGCTGCGCTGGGCCCAGGAACGGCCGTTGATCAACCTGTCACGCGCGGTAGCGGTGGACATGGAAAGCGGCACCATCGCCGCCCAGGGCTATCGCCTGCGGGTGCCCTACGGCACGCTGCTGTGCGTATCGGACAAACCGCTGCACAGCGAGATCAAGCTGCCCGGTGCGGCGGGCGCCTTCTACGAGCGCGCGGTGACGCAGCACCTGCATATCGGCATCGCCGCGCTGGAGCTGATGCGTAGCCAGCTCAATTCGCTGCACTCGCGCAAGTTGCGCAGCTTCGACGAGCCGCCGTTCCGCTAGGTCAGGCCGCGACGGGCGCCTCGTCACGCAGCAGCTCGGCCAGTGCTGCGCGGTCGATGTTGGCGCCGCTGAGCACCACGGCCACGCGCTGGCCGGCATTAATCTCACGCTCCTGCATCAGCGCAGCCAACGCCGCTGCGCCGGCGCCCTCGGCGAGGTTGTGGGTGTCCTCGTGATAGGTATGGATGGCGGCGCGAATTTCCTCGTCGTCGACCCGCACGATGCGCGATACGCCGGCGCGAATCATGTCCAGCGCCAATTGCTGCGGCTGGCGGCAGGCCATGCCGTCGGCCAGGGTATCGGCGCGTTCGGTCTGCACCAGGCGGCCCTGCTCGAAGCTCTGCGCATAGGCGTCGGCGCCGCTGGCGACCACGCCGACGATCTCGGTGTCGAGGCCGAGCAGGTCGCGGGTGCGGATCATCCCGCAGATACCCGAGCCGAGGCCGATGGGCACGTACACCCGACGAAGGTTCGGCACCGCTTCCAGCAGTTCCAGGGCGTAGGTAGCCACGCCGCGCACCAGATCCTCGTGCAGTGACGGCACCCAATGCAGGCCGTCGCGTTCGGCCAGGCGCGAGGCCTCGGCGCGCGCTTCGTCGAAGTCACGACCATGTTCGATCACTTCAGCGCCGAGGGCGCGCATCGCTGCATTTTTCTCGCGGGCGTTGCCATGTGGCACCAGGATGCGGATGGCCAGACCGGCCTGACGCGCGGCCAGGGCCAGGCTCTGGCCATGGTTGCCGCGGGTGGCGGTGACCAGGCCGCGTACTTGCGGCTCGCGGCGCAGCAGGGCGTCGATATAGACCAGCCCGCCGCGCACCTTGAAGGCGGCGGTGGGGGCATGGTTCTCGTGCTTGACCCACAGCTCGCAGCCGGTTCGCTCGCACAGCAGCGGCCAACTCAGCTGCGGCGTGGGCGCCATATGGCGATGAACCAGTTGGGCGCTTTGGCGCAGTTGGGCGAGGTCGAACATGACGGGCACTCCGGGTGGCGTTGACCCGGATGCTAGTGCGGCGCATTGTATGGGTAAATCTTTATATTGCATGGCAAGCAATGTGGCTCCCTGACCTCTCCAGCAGTTCCTTGCCCACCTACCTTGCCCTGGTGGAGGCCATCGCTGCCGCCATCGGCCGCGGTGAACTCAAGCCCGGCGAACGCCTGCCACCGCAGCGCCGCCTGGCCTGGGCGCTGGGCATCAACCCGAGCACGGTGATGCTCGCCTATCGCGAGGCGGCGCGGCGGCATCTGGTTTCCGGCGAGGTTGGCCGTGGCACCTACGTGCTGGCTGGCAGCCGTGAGGCGAGCCTGTTCCGGCTCAAGCAACCAGCCATGCAGGGCGACCTGATCGACCTGTCGACCAACGTGCCGGTGCATGACCCGGATAACCGTGACTTGTCGGCCAGTCTTGCCGAGCTGATTTCGCGCGGTGAGCTGGATGCGTTGCAGGCTTACCCATCTGCAGCGCTGGTTGAGCGCGCGCACCTGGCCGGCGCCACCTGGTTGCGCCGCCGCGGCCTGGAGCTGGCGCCGAACGGCCTGCTGCTCTGCGCCGGTGCCCAGCAGGGCGTCTCTGCAGCGCTGCTGGCGCTGTGCGAAGCCGGCGAGCCGATTCTGGTGGAGCGCTTCACCGCACCGGGGATCAAGGCCGCCGCGCGTCAGTTGCGCCTGCCGCTGCACGGCCTGGCGATGGACGAACGTGGCATCCTGCCCGATGACCTCGACCGCCAGGCGCGTGCCACTGGCGCCCGTGTGGCGGTACTTACACCCTGTTTGCAGAACCCCACCGGCGCCAGCCTGGACGCCGAGCGCCGCGTGGCCATTGCTGAGGTGGCGCGGCGCCGTGGCTTGTGGATCATCGAGGACGATGTCTACGGCGTGCTCGGCAGCGAGGCGCCGCTGGCGGTGCAGGTGCCCGAGCGCTGCCTGCTGATCAGCAGCCTGTCCAAGAGCGTCGCGCCCGGTTTGCGCCTGGGTTTTATCGCTGGCGCACCCGAGCTGCTCGAGCGTATCGACCCCGAAGCCCAGGCCACCCGCTGGGCGGTTACGCCGCTGAGTCTGGCGCTGGGCTGTGAATGGATCGAAAGCGGCATCGCCGAACAGCGCCTGGCCTGGCAGATCGACGAGCTGCAGCAGCGCTGGCGCCTGGCCGCGCGCGTGCTCGGGCCGCGCATGCCGCAGGGCAGGGCGGCGGCGCCGCATTTGTGGCTGGATACTGCAACGCCGTCTGGTCTGGTCGAGGCGTGCCGGCAGCATGGCGTCGAGGTGGTGCCGGCCGAGGTGTTCGCGGTGGAGGCCAACCCGGGGCATGCGGTGCGCGTCAGCCTCGCGGCGGCGGCCAGCCGGGTCGAACTCAAACGGGCCCTAGAAGGGATTGTCGCGGCCTGGCCTATGGGCTGAGCGCCATATGCAGGATTGGGAAGGGGCGGCCGCCACCGTCCAGGCGTGAGCGATCGGTCACCACGAAACCCAGGTGCTGGTAGAAACCGACGGCCTGTGGGTTCTGCTCGTTGACGTCGACCCGCGTGGCGCCCAGCTCGTCGATGGCGTGAAGCATCAGCCGTTTGCCCACGCCCTGGCCGTGACAGGCCGGGTCGATGAAGAGCATTTCCACCATGTCCTTGGCCGTGCCGAGAAAACCCAGGATTCGCCCCGACTCATCGCGCGCACAGGTCAGCTGCACGGCGGGAAAATACTGCTCTCGCAGCAACGGCTTGATCACCTGCAGGTCGCTCTCCGGCAGGAAATGATGGGTGGCGCGCACAGCGGCCTCCCAGATTTCCACCAGGATGGGCAGTTCGGCAGGGTTGGGTGTGTCGAGAGTCAGCGGCATAACGGCAGGCATCTTGGATGAAACAGGGCGCAGAGCATGCCAGCTCTGCGCCCGTGCTGTCATTTGCTGGCGTCGAGCACCACACGGTAGCGCGCCTTGCCGCTACGCAGGTGGTCGATGGCCGCGTTCACCTGGCTCATGGGAAATTGCTCGACTTGTGGCAGGATCTGATGGCGCGCGCAGAATTCGAGCATGGTCGCCATGCTCGAGGGCGAGCCTACCGGTGAGCCGGACAGGCTCTTCTGTTGCGGGATCAGATTGAACACGTGCACCGGGATGGCGCTGGGCACGATGCCGACGAAGTGCAGGCGGCCCTTGCCGCGCAGGGTGCCGATCAGCGCCTGCCAGTCCAGATCGGCGCTGGCAGTGACCAGAAGGAAATCCAGGGTGCCGGCAATCGCCTTCATTGCCGCGCTGTCGGTGGAGGCCACCACCTTGTGCGCGCCCAGGCGTTTGGCTTCATCCTGCTTGTTCAATGACGAGGTAAAGGCCGTCACCTCACATCCCCAGGCGTTGAGAAAGCGCAGCGCCAGGTGGCCGAGGCCGCCGATGCCGACCACACCGACGCGGTCAGTGGGCTTGATATCGAACTCCAGCAGCGGGCTGAATACCGTGGAGCCGGCGCAGAACAGCGGGCCGACCAGCGCCGGGTCGAGGCCGTCGGGCAGCGGCACCGCCCAGGCCCAGTGCGAGCGCAGGCGGTCGGCGAAACCGCCGTGACTGCCGACGATGGTCGGTTTGACCGAGCGGCACAGCTGGTGCGAGCCCTCCATGCACGAGCCGCAGTGCATGCAGCTGCCCTTGTACCAGCCGATGCCCACGCGCTGGCCTAGCTTAAGCCCGCGCGCCTGCTCGCCGAGGCGGACGATGGTGCCCACCACTTCATGGCCGGGGATGAAAGGGTAGCGCGCATTGCCCCATTCGTTGTCGATCATCGACTGGTCGGAATGGCAGATACCGCAGTATTCCACCGCCACTTCCACCTCTTCGGCGCCCAGCGGGCCGGGGTCATAGCTCAGGGGCTCCAATGGTGCCTTGGGCGCGGTGGCGGCCCAGCCGGTAAAGGTGGCGAGTTCGGCGTTGTTGCTCATCGGTGGCTCCTGATCGCAGGGGGTGAGTCAGCAGCTTAGCTGCTCTGGCAGACCGTGGAAGCACCATCAGCGCCGCTTATCGTGGGTTACACTGCGCAGCCACGTTCCGCCGAAGCCCGTTGCATGTCACGTCCCCGCCCTCCCAGCAATCGCCGTCCTGCCGCTCCCCGTCGCGTGGCCAAGGCGCCACCCGCCCAGCCGCGCCTGCTCCTGCTGAACAAGCCGTTCGACGTGCTGACCCAGTTCAACGATGAGCAGGGCCGCGCCACCCTCAAGGATTTCGTCGATGTGCCAGGCGTCTATCCGGCCGGGCGCCTGGATCGCGACAGCGAGGGTTTGTTGCTGTTGACCAATGATGGTCGTCTGCAGGCGCGTATCGCCGATCCGAAGCACAAGCTGCCGAAGACCTATTGGGTGCAGGTGGAGGGCGAGCCGAGCGAGGAGCAACTGCAACAGCTACGTGATGGCGTGACGCTCAATGACGGCCCGACCCTGCCGGCCGAGGCGCGGCGGCTGGAAGAGCCCGAGCTATGGGAGCGCAACCCGCCGGTGCGCTTTCGCAAGAGCGTGCCGACCAGCTGGCTGGAGCTGGTGATTCGCGAGGGCCGCAACCGCCAGGTGCGGCGCATGACCGCTGCGGTTGGCCTGCCCACGCTGCGCCTGGTGCGCGTGGCCATTGGCCCTTGGACTTTGGATGGTCTGCAACCCGGCCAGTGGCGTGAGATCCCGGCACAACTGCCGTAGCGGCGCGCGGCCGCCTTGGGGCAACACTGAACAATCCATTTACCGTCACTCCCGCGAAGGCGGGAGTGACGACCATTTCAGTGTCTCTGTCGGGCGATTTGTCGCAGGGACGGGCCTGGCGAGCATGACCTGAGTCAATAACCGGCCTTGATCACGGCGATACCTTTGTTCAGCACTTCACGCCAGGCCTGACGCACATCCGCGTCGCATTCCTTGTCGTGTTCGCTGATGGTCAGCAGCAGCGCGTCGAGCCACAGGTCGTAGAGTTCGGGGCGAATGTCCAGACGCTGGCGCGAGTGCGATTCACCCAGGGCACGCAGCTTGGTGTCCGGCATCCCGCGCGCATGCATCACCAGGTTCATGATGCCCTGGCGCAGCAGCTGCTTTTGCGCGGTCATGTCGGTGATGGCGAACTTCTCGCGGATCAGCGGTGAGCTGGCGAGGAAGTGACGGTAGAAATCGTCGAAGAATGTGGGGCTGGCGCAGCAGCGTCCGTAGCTCTGCATCACCAGATTGGCGGCGCTCATGTGTGGCTCCTTGAGTGGGCAGCTGGCCGCATCGAAGCGGCGGCCTGGAGACTATAAGACGTATCGTACGGGCTCGGCGATACCGCTCAACCGTGAATGCCGCGCGCGGTCTCGATTATGTAGGTGATGATCGGCTTGGCCAGGAAGGCGAACAGGCACAGGCCCAGGCCCAAGAACAGCACGGCAGTGCCCAGGCGCCCAGCCTTGGATTTCTTGGCCAGGTCCCAGATGATGAAGAACATGAACAGCATCAGGCCGCCCACCAGGACGTACATCATCAGGGCTTCGAATTGTTCGGTTTCCATGGTGCCTCGTTGATTCGCAGGGAAAACGCAGGGCGAAAATTATACGCGCCCTGACTTGGACCGCGGCATGATCCGTTTCACCCTGCGACTTTCAGTCGCGCAGGTGCTGCAGCGGCAACTGTGTGCTGGACAGAATCTGCTGCAGCACGAAGCTCGAACGCACGCTGGAGACACCGTCGATTCGAGTCAGGGTGCCCAGTAGCAGCTTCTGGTAATGATCCATGTCTGGCACTACCACCTTGAGCTGGTAGTCGGCGTCCATCCCGGTGACCAGGCAGCACTCCAATACCTCAGGGCATTTGCGTATTTCGTCCTGGAAATGCTCGAAGCGTTCCGGCGTGTGCCGGTCCATGCCGATCAGAACGTAGGCGGTCAGGCTCAGGCCGAGTTTCTTGCGGTCGAGCAGGGCGACCTGGCCAGTGATGTAGCCATCGTCTTCCAGTTGCTTGACCCGGCGCGAGCAGGGCGAGGGCGATAGACCGATGCGTTCGGCCAGCTCCTGGTTGGACAGAGCCGCGTTGCGCTGCAATTCGGCAAGGATGTTCAGGTCGTAACGATCGAGTTTGTCCATTTTTTTATCGGCTCGTTATTGCGTTGCTGTAAATAGTGCTCCTTTAGCTATTAATTGCGCAACTGGCCGAATGACAAGCAATCTTCGCAATCTTATTTCGGTGCGGCAGGCGTAAGCTTTATCTCAGTTTCACGGCCCGGACGATAAGTCCTACCGGCCTCGCCCAACCAGGTGAGCCGGCGCCGACGGTCCTACCGGATCGCACCGGCACCCGGGTCCGCACTGCCCAACCAGGCGGGCGACGAAAGCGGCGACAACATCGCCAGTACCGGACAGATTTCCCAAAGGGGCCGCAAGGCCCCTTTTTGTTGGTGCGCCAGGCATGGCGCGTAGCGCCGTGACTGGCGCTGTTCGGTTCACTGTGGTGGTGAGCTGGACGACTAGGAGGTGAAAGTCCTCTACACACCCGGCAAGGGGAAGTGTTAGCC
>JAEYXX010000054.1 GCA_023431055.1 Pseudomonadota bacterium | reverse complement strand
GCCCCGAACTGACCGATGTATCGACCTTGCCGTCTGACGCGTTCTGCAGCGCGACACGCAAGCGAGCAAAGCCCTCCTCCGTCGCCTGCCTGGCGCGGAACTCGCGCTCGGACTCGGCGTTAGCCGTGCGCGTTGTCTTCTCGACATTGCGCGCCAACTGGGCCAACCCGCCCTGCTCCTCACCGGGTTTGCTGCGAAACCCCGTCAGCGATATGCCACCGTAACTGCCAATACCTCCAATCGTGCTCATGCCGTGCTCCTTGACTGAGTTGCAATTGCCAGGCGCACTGAATCAAAGCGCATGCCAATTTATTAGGCGCGCTTAACCAATTGAAAGCATTGAATATTTAGATGGACAAGGAGGATGACGAGGCAAGCCCTTGCCGCTGGTGGCAAGGACTTGCCGGGGCAGGCTTAGTGCTGACCGCTCATTTGCCGGAAGGCATCGAGCAGTGCCTGGCTGAGATCGACCGAGGAGAACTTGGTCAGTACCGCATTGGCACCGACCGAACGTGCCTTCTCGGTATTCATGGTGCTGTCCAGCGAGGTGTGCAGCAGCACGTAGGTGTCAGCAATATCGGGGCTGCGACGAATTTCCTGGACCAGGCTGTAGCCGTCCAGCTCCGGCATCTCGATGTCCGAGACCAGAAGCTCGAATGGCATGCCAGCCTGATGGTATTCGTGCAGTTGCTGCAGGGCAGCCTGGGCACTGCGCACTGCCGTGCAATCGAGCCCCAGCTGGCGCAGTACGTTGAGGGTCTGCTGCAGCGCGACTTGCGAGTCGTCGACCAGCAACACGCGGCGACCTTGCAGCAGGCGGGCATCCTGGCCATCGAGCAGTTGCCCGACGGGTGCTTCCTCCAGCGCAGGCGCAATGTCGTGCAGTACCTTCTCGATATCGAGAACCTGCACGATGGTGCCATCGATCTGCGTCACTCCCGTAATGAAGGCACGATTACCGGCCCCGGCGGGTGGCGGACGCACGTCACGGGTGGAGCACTGCACGATACGCTCGACACTTTTCACGTGCAGCCCCTGACGCGAGCGGCTCAACTCGGTAACGATCAGGCAGCCGTCATCTTCTTCGGCCGCACCGCGCTCACCGATGGCGCGCGCCAGATCGATCACCGTCATGGCAGCGCCGCGCAAGGTGGCGATACCACGAACGTGGGGGTGGCGATTGGGCAGTTTGGTCAACGTCGGGCAGGGAATGATTTCGTTGACCTTGAGCAGGTTGATCCCCAGCAGACGACCGCTATGCAGACGAAACAACAACAGCGATAGCGCGTCGCCGGTAACCAGACTCATGACCTTTCCTTACTGACTTGGAATTACGACTTATAGCGACCACATGGCCACGGACTTTAATCCGTGGCCAGTTTCAGGGCCACCCGCCCGCGATTCGGACAGGTTTCCATGTAGCGATGGGCCGCGACGAAGTCCTCGAAATCGAACACCTTGTCGATCACTGGTGTCAGCAGGCGGTCGGCTGTCATCTGGTTGATGTGCGTGAGCGCACGCTGCACCGCCTCGTTGTTCGGCTCGATGCCCAACTCCGGGCAACCGGTGAAATCCAGCACGCAGTGACGGAAGAACTGCAGGTGCTTCTTGAACGCGGCACAGGCCGGGAAGGCCGTGTCGTTGCCACCGTTGATCCCGTACAGGATCAGCTTGCCGCGCGGCGCAGCGATATCGCCCAGCAGCTTCATCTGCGGGCCGGCGCACTGATCGAGAATCACCTCGACGCCCTTGCCCTCGGTGTAGCGCTCGACTTCCAGGACCAGGTCCTGCTCTTCGGTGACGATCACCTTGTCGGCACCCAGACCACGCAGGAACTCGCGATCATCCGGCGAGCCGGTGGATACGATGACCTTGGCACCCAGCGCCTTGGCCAGCTGCACGGTCTGCGGCGCCATGCAGTGGCTGGCCTCGGTGATCAGCACATGCTGCCCCGGCTTGAGGTGGGCAAGATCATTCAGCGCCAGGTAACCGAACAACAGGCTGGTGTAATGAACGCTGGCCTCGACCGGGCTGAGCACCTCGGGATAACGGGTCAGGGCGTGGGCGGGCATCAGCACCAGATCGCCCCAGGTCGGATAGCGGTTCGGCGTGCTGGCTGGGAAACCGGCAACGGCGGTACCGACCTCCAGGTCACTTACGCCATCGCCCAGCGCTGCCACGCTGCCTGCCAGTTCGAAACCGGTGCCGGCCGGAAGCTTGGCCTGCTCGGCCGCCAGGTTCTGCCGCCACAGGACGTCTTTCCAGCCCAGGCCGACGGCCTGCACGCGCACCAGCACCTCACCAGGGCCGGGCACGGGCGTCGGAACCTCTTCGTACTGGAGTACATCGGCATCGCCGAACTTATGAAAACGGATCATGCGGGACATCGCTTACCTCGAGCTTGATCGCGGATTAACACTTCAATGACTGTGGACTCTATCCGCTGTGGGTCGGCAGCACTATCAGACTCCATCGATAGTCTTCATGCCTGGCAGTGATTCGGCGCCTTTCATTCCGTCACGCACTGCCCGTACTATTGCTCGGGCAAAGGCTCTCATTGCCGCGCCGTGCTGACAAGGCCCGTTTTCCTCGGATGGTACCCGGATGAACCGCAACGACCTGCGTCGCCTCGATCTCAACCTGTTGATCGTCTTCGAGACCCTGATGCACGAACGCAGTGTGACTCGAGCCGCAGAAAAGCTGTTCCTCGGTCAGCCGGCCATCAGCGCAGCGCTCGCTCGCCTGCGCACCCTGTTCGACGATCCCCTGTTCGTGCGCACCGGCCGCAGCATGGAGCCGACGCCGCGCGCGCAGGAGATCTTCGCCCTGCTCTCGCCGGCATTGGACTCGATTTCCACTGCTGTCAGCCGCGCCGCCGACTTCGATCCGGCCACCAGCAAGGCGGTATTTCGCATCGGCCTGTCCGATGACGTCGAGTTCGCCCTGCTCCCCGCCCTGCTTCGCCGACTGCGCGCCGAAGCGCCCGGCGTAGTGCTGGTGATCCGTCGCACCAATTACCTGCTGATGCCGGGCCTGCTGGCCTCCGGGGAGATCTCCGTAGGTGTGGCCTACACCGACGAGTTGCCGGCCAATGCCAAGCGCAAGGTGTTGCGCCGTAGCAAGGCAAAGCTGTTGCGTGCCGATACTGTGCCCGGTGCACTGAGCCTGGACGACTATTGCGCACGCCCTCATGCGCTGGTGTCCTTCGCGGGTGATCTGACCGGTTTCATCGACGACGAGCTGGCCAAGCTCGGACGCAAACGCCACGTGGTACTGGCCGTGCCGCAGTTCAACGGCCTGGGCGCCCTGCTGGCGGAAACCGATATCGTCGCCAGCGTACCGGACTACACCGCAGCCGCCCTGACTGCGGCCGGCGGCCTGCGTGCCGAGGACCTGCCACTGCAGACGCAGAGCTTCGAACTGCACATGGCCTGGCGTGGCGCGCAGGACAACGACCCAGCCGAACGCTGGCTGCGCTCGCGCATTCAGATGTTCTGCGGCGACCCGGACAGCCTCTGAACAACCCATACAGGCGTCGTTCAGGTACATTCCGGAACATCGGCGCTTTCCATGAATCGAAATTGATGTAACTGCGCCCTTTATCACTCCCGATGATATTCAATTTCATGGCATTCGATTCGTAGCCTTCCAAGACTCGCAGCAGACTCCGCCCATCCACAAATCCGACTGGCGGAGTCACCCATGGAACAGCTACACAAGAACATCTGGATATTTCCCCTCGCCCTTGCCGGTTTGCTCACTCTCAGCGGTTGCGACCAGGCTACGCAGACCCAGGCGCAGATGCCGGCACCCAAGGTCAGTGTGGCCGAGGTGATCGAGCAGCCGGTCAACGAATGGGATGAGTTCACCGGGCGTCTCGAAGCGCCGCAGTCCGTGGAAATTCGCCCGCGCGTCTCCGGTTACATCGACCGCGTCACCTTCAGTGAAGGCGCCCTGGTGAAGAAAGGCGATCTGCTGTTCCAGATCGATCCGCGTCCGTTCCTGGCCGAGGTCAAGCGCCTCGAAGCCCAGCTGCAGCAGGCCCGTGCCAACCAGGCGCGCGCCGCCAATGAAGCCCGCCGCGGCGAGCGCCTGCGTCAGAGCAACGCCATCTCCGCGGAACTCGCCGATGCCCGCGCCAGTGCCGCCACCGAGGCCCAGGCGCAGGTCGCCGCGATCCAGGCGGAACTGGAAAACGCCCGCCTCAACCTCGGTTTCACCCGCATCACCTCGCCCATCGACGGTCGCGTCAGCCGCGCCGAGATCACCGAAGGCAACCTGGTCGGGGCCGGCGAAAGCCTGCTGACCTCGGTGGTTTCCACCGACAAGGTTTACGCCTACTTCGACGCCGACGAGCGCGCCTTCCTCAAGTATGTCGAGCTGGCCCGCCAGTCCGGCGCCGACGCCCGCGGCGCCAGCCCGGTGTACCTGGGCCTGTCCGATGAAGCCGGCCACCCGCACCTGGGTCAGCTGGACTTTCTCGACAACCAGGTCAACCCGCGTACCGGCACCATTCGTGGTCGCGCCGTGTTCGACAATCAGGACGGCCGCTTCACCCCGGGCCTGTATGCGCGCTTGAAACTGGTGGGCAGCAAGCCCTACGCCGCCACCCTGATCAAGGACGAAGCGGTCGGCACCGACCTGGGCAAGAAGTACGTGCTGGTGCTCGGCGAGGACAACGCGGTGGCCTACCGCGCCATCGAACTGGGGCCGAAGCTCGAAGGCCTGCGCATCGTCCGTAGTGGCCTGAGCAAGGGCGAGAAAATCGTCGTAAACGGTCTGCAACGTGCCATACCCGGCGCCACCGTCGACCCGCAGCCGGTAACCATGGCCGATGACAGCACCCTCGAGCAACTGGCTCGTATGCGCCAGGCCGTCGATGGCAGCCAGGCCCCGCGTATCGCCGCCGAAAAAATCGAAGCTCGCTCGCCGCGCGGCTGATACAGCCCGCGCCCAGAGGAAAGACCCATGAATTTCTCGCAATTCTTCATCCAGCGGCCGATCTTCGCCGCGGTGCTGTCGCTGCTGATCCTGATTGGCGGCGCCATCTCGCTGTTCCAGCTGCCGATCAGCGAATACCCGGAAGTGGTACCGCCCACCGTGGTGGTGCGTGCCGATTTCCCCGGCGCCAACCCCAAGGTGATCGGTGAAACCGTCGCCTCGCCGCTGGAGCAGGCCATCGTCGGCGTCGAGGGCATGCTCTACATGTCGTCGCAGTCGACCATCGACGGCCGCCTGACGCTGACCGTGACCTTCGCCCTCGGCACCGACTTGGACAACGCCCAGGTACAGGTGCAGAACCGCGTCACCCGCACCATGCCGACCCTGCCCACCGAGGTACAGCGTCTCGGCGTGACCGTGGACAAGGCCTCCCCCGACCTGACCATGGTGGTGCACCTGACCTCGCCGGATCAGCGCTACGACATGCTTTACCTGTCCAACTACGCCGCGCTCAACGTCAAGGACGAGCTGGCGCGCCTGGACGGCGTCGGCGACGTGCAACTGTTCGGCATGGGCAACTACTCGCTGCGTGTCTGGCTCGACCCGAACAAGGTAGCCTCGCGTGGGCTCACCGCCACCGATGTGGTCAATGCCATTCGCGAGCAGAACCGCCAGGTCGCCGCCGGTGCCCTCGGCGCGCCGCCTTCCGATGCTGGCAACAGTTTCCAGCTGTCGATCAACGCTCAGGGCCGCCTGGTCTCCGAGGAAGAGTTCGAGAACATCATCATCCGCGTCGGCGACAACGGCGAAATCACCCGCCTGCGCGATATCGCCCGCGTCGAACTGGGCTCCAACCAGTACGCCCTGCGCTCGCTGCTGAACAACCAGCCGGCCGTGGCCATCCCGGTGTTCCAGCGCCCAGGCTCCAACGCCATCGAAATCTCCGACTCGGTGCGCGAGCGCATGGCCGAGTTGAAACAGAGCTTCCCGCAGGGCATGGACTACGAGATCGTCTATGACCCGACCATCTTCGTGCGCGGCTCCATCGAGGCAGTGGTGCACACCCTGCTCGAAGCCATTGTGCTGGTGGTGTTGGTGGTGATCCTGTTCCTGCAGACCTGGCGTGCCTCGATCATTCCGCTGGTGGCCGTACCGGTCTCGCTGATCGGCACCTTCGCGGTCATGCACCTGCTCGGTTTCTCGCTCAACGCCCTGTCGCTGTTCGGCCTGGTACTGGCCATCGGTATCGTGGTGGACGACGCCATCGTCGTGGTGGAGAACGTCGAGCGCAATATCGCCCTGGGCAAGTCGCCGCTCGACGCCACGCGTCAGGCCATGAAGGAAGTGACCGGCCCCATCGTCGCCACCGCCCTGGTGCTGTGCGCCGTGTTCATCCCGACCGCGTTCATCTCCGGCCTCACCGGGCAGTTCTACCAGCAGTTCGCGCTGACCATCGCCATTTCCACGGTGATCTCGGCCCTCAACTCGCTGACCCTGTCGCCTGCGTTGTCGGCGATCCTGCTCAAGGATCACCACGCGCCGAAAGACCGCTTCTCGCGCGTGCTCGACAAACTGTTCGGCGGCTGGTTGTTCGGCCCGTTCAACCGCATGTTCGAGCGTGCCAGTAATGGGTATGTCGGCACCGTCCGCCGTGTACTGCGTGGCAGCAGCATCGCCATGCTGGTCTATGGTGGCCTGCTGGTGCTCGGTTACCTGGGCTTCGCCAGCACCCCGACCGGTTTCGTGCCGCAACAGGACAAGCAGTACCTGGTGGCCTTCGCCCAACTGCCGGATGCCGCGACGCTGGATCGCACCGAAGCAGTGATCAAGCGCATGAGCGAAATCGCCGGCAAGCACCCGGGCGTGGAGAACACCGTGTCCTTCCCCGGCCTGTCGATCAACGGTTTCACCAACAGCCCGAACAGCGGCATCGTCTTCACTCCGCTGAAACCGTTCGATGAGCGCACCGATCCGTCGATGGGCGCCAATGCCATCGCCGCCGAGCTCAACGCGCAGTTCGCCGATATTCAGGATGCCTACATCGCCATCTTCCCGCCGCCGCCGGTACAGGGTCTGGGCACCATTGGTGGCTTCCGCCTGCAGATTCAGGATCGTGGCAACCTGGGTTACGACGAGCTGTACCTGCAGACTCAGAACATCCTCAACAAGGCCCGCCAGTTGCCGGAGCTGAACCCGATGTCGGTGTTCACCAGCTACCAGGTCAACGTGCCGCAGGTCGATGCCGCCATCGACCGCGAAAAGGCCAAGACCCATGGCGTGGCCATCAGCGACATCTTCGACACCCTGCAGGTGTACCTGGGCTCGCTGTATGCCAACGACTTCAACCGTTTCGGCCGCACCTACCAGGTCAACGTCCAGGCCGACCAGCAATTCCGTCTGGAGCCGGAGCAGATTGGTCAGCTCAAGGTGCGTAACAACCGCGGCGAGATGGTGCCGCTGTCGACCTTCGTCAAGGTCGATGACAGCGCAGGTCCAGATCGGGTGATGCACTACAACGGCTTTCTCACCGCCGAGATCAACGGTGCCGCAGCGCCGGGCTACAGCTCGGGCCAGGCCGAAGCGGCCATCGCCAAGCTGCTCAATGAGGAACTGCCAATTGGCATGACCTTCGAGTGGACCGATCTGACCTACCAGCAGATCCTCGCCGGCAATACCGCGATCTTCATCTTCCCGCTCTGCGTGCTGCTGGCCTTCCTGGTGCTGGCTGCCCAGTACGAAAGCTGGAGCCTGCCGCTGGCGGTGATCCTGATCGTGCCGACCGTACTGCTCGCCGCCATCACCGGGGTGGTCCTGTCCGGCATCGACAACAACATCTTCACCCAGATCGGCTTGATCGTACTGGTGGGCCTGGCGTGCAAGAACGCCATCCTGCTGGTGGAGTTCGCCAAGGACAAACAGGAGGAAGGCATGGACCGTGTCGCAGCCGTGCTGGAAGCCTGCCGCCTGCGCCTGCGCCCGATTCTGATGACCTCGATCGCCTTCATCATGGGTGTGGTGCCGCTGGTGCTGTCCACCGGTGCCGGTGCCGAGATGCGCCATGCCATGGGTGTGGCGGTGTTCTCCGGGATGATCGGCGTGACCTTCTTCGGTCTGCTGCTGACTCCGGTGTTCTATGTCCTGATCCGCGGCTTCGTCGAGAAACGCGAAGCCCGGAAAGTTGCCCGCCTGCAGGAGTCGCATGCATGAAAGCCTTTGCCCCCGCCCTCCTGACCCTGGCGCTGTCGGCGTGCGCCGTCGGCCCGGACTATCGAGCGCCCGTGACCGACCCTGCGCGCATTGCCGCGCTGGAGGCGGCCGATTACGACCGCAGCCGTTTCGAAGCCGCCTGGTGGCAGCAGTTCGACGACCCGACGCTGAACCAGCTGGTGCAGCGCTCGTTGCAGGACAACCGCGAGTTGCGCGTGGCGTTCAACCGCCTGCGTGCAGCACGGGCGATCCGTGATGACGTGGCCAACGATCGCCTGCCCACCGTCACCAGCCGCGCCAGCGGCGAGTTCGGCAAGGCCCAGCAGCCGCCGACCACGGACGAGCGCATCCGTCAGGAACGCTACGACCTGGGCCTGGACATGGCCTGGGAAGTGGACCTGTTCGGCCGTATCCAGCGCCAACTGGAAGCCAGTGAGGCGCGCATCGAAGTGGCCGAGGCGGATTATTATCAGTTGCAGGTCAGCCTGATCGCCGAACTGGTCGATGCCTACGGCACCCTGCGTGGCGCACAACTGCGCGAAAGCATCGCCCGCGAGAACCTGAAGAACCAGCAGGACTCGCGCGCCATCACCGAGCAGCTGCGTGACGCTGGCGTCGGCACCGAACTCGACGTGCTGCGCGCCGATGCCCGCCTGGCGGCCACCGAAGCCAGCCTGCCGCAACTACAGGCGCAACAGGTACGGGCGCAGAATCGCATCGCCACCCTGCTCGGCCAGCGCCCGGAGCAGTTGCAGATGGACCTGTCGCCAAAACCGCTGCCGGTGATCGCCAAGGCTCTACCCATCGGCAACCCGGGCGAGTTGCTGCGTCGTCGCCCGGATATCCAGGCGGCAGAGCGGCAGCTGGCGGCGGCCACCGCCGAGGTCGGCGTGGCGACGGCGGATCTGTTCCCGCGCGTCAGCCTCTCCGGCTTTCTCGGCTTTACCGCCGGGCGCGGCTCGCAGCTGGGCTCGTCGGCCGCGCGCGCCTGGGGCGTAGCGCCGAGCATCAGCTGGGCGGCCTTCGATCTGGGTAGCGTTCGTGCTCGTCTGCGTGGCGCCGAAGCAGAAGCTGACGGCGCCCTGGCACAGTACGAACAGCAAGTGCTGTTGGCACTGGAAGAATCGGAAAACGCCTTCAGTGACTACGCCAAACGCCAGCAGCGCCTGGTTTCCCTGGTGCGCCAGGCCGAAGCCAGCCGTGCAGCAGCCGATCAGGCGGCGATCCGTTATCGCGAAGGCACGGTGGACTTCCTCGTCCTGCTGGACGCAGAGCGCGAGCGCCTGGCCGCTGAAGACGCCCAGGCCGCGGCCGAAGTCGAGCTGTACAGCGGCATCGTCGCGATCTACAAGGCGCTCGGCGGCGGCTGGCAGCCACAGGCCTGAATCTGCTCTCCCCGGTCGGCAGCCCTGCCGACCCTCCTCAGCCCCGGAGTCGATGCTCAGGGGCTTTTTTTGCGCTGAGCTATCCCGGCGAATCCCAAGGGAGCCACGCAGATAATCCAGCCAGACACCTCCGATGGCGTGGACCGCTATCGGAGAATCGACCAGACCCGGCCTTCGGGAACCCGCGTCTGCGAGACGAGACCGAACGGCGGTAAAGTGCAGCGCAACCTGAAGCGCAAGGCGAAAACATGAACCTGCAGATCAGCAATGCCCTCACCCTCCTGCATCACCATCTTGGCGACAACCTGCTGGCGGTGCATCTGTTCGGTTCCGCCGTCAGCGGCGGCCTCAAGCCGGCAAGCGACATCGATCTGCTGGTCACCGTCCGCACGCCCCTGAGCGACAGAACGCGCAAGGTCCTGATGACCGACCTGCTGAGGCTGTCGGCCTGGCCGGCCACCGCGCACCTGCGCCCGCTGGAGGTGACGCTGCTGGTGCACGACGCCGTGCGGCCCTGGCGTTATCGGCCGATGCGGGAACTGCAGTTCGGCGAATGGCTGCGCGACGAGCTGCAGGAGGGGCGCTTCGAGCCGGCCATGGCCGATCATGACCTGGCCATCCTGCTGAGCAAGGCGCGCCAGCACGCTATCAGCCTCATGGGCCCGCCGGCTGCCGAACTGTTCGAGCCGGTGCCTGAAGCGGACATGATTCGCGCCCTGCACGACACCGCGGCGCAATGGAGCGGACCGGACGACTGGCTGGGCGATGAGTGCAACGTGGTCCTGGCCCTGGCACGCATCTGGCTGACGCTGAGCAGCGGCGAGATCGCTGCCAAGGACGTGGCGGCCGACTGGCTGCTCGAGCGCTTGCCCCCTGAGCACCGGCCGCTGCTGGAAACTGCGCGAGACGTCTATCTGGGCCAGGCCAGGGATGACCTGGCTCAGCGGCCCCAGGCACTGGCCGCTTTCATCGGTTATGCCCGGCACCAGATCGAGCGGCTACGCAGCGAGTCGGCCAACCGATAGACTGCCGTTTCGATCAGCGATGGACATGCCCATGACGCCCGACCAGATCGCCAGCTTCTGCCTCGCCCTGCCCGGCGCCCGCGAAGACCTCAAGTGGGGCAGCAACCGGGTGTTCTCGGTGGCCGGCAACAAGATGTTCGCCATTCTTGATTTTCTTGGCGAGGATTTGGCCTTCAAGGTCGATAACGACCTGTTTCTCGGTCATGTAGACCGGCCCGGCATCCGCCCTGCCCCGTATCTGGCTCGCGCCCACTGGATCAGTATGAGTGCCCACCGGCCGCCGCTGGGCGACGATGAGCTGCGCCAGTTGCTGACGCGCTCGCATCAACTGGTGGTGCGCCGCTTGCCTAAGCGCCTGCAGCCGGGCCTGCTTCTATAGGGGCGTAGCCATTTCCAGGTGGATGACGCGTCGCCGTTGCAGGCTGACCGGCGGCTCGAATACCTGGCGATAGTGCTGCCTGGCCAGACGCCGTATCAGCCCCGTGCGTTGCGCCTGTGGCAGCAGCTCCTGCAGTAGCCGGTGCAACTCCGGGTATAGCGGTGAAACGTAGAGAATGTGGTCCTGCGCGTAGCTGAAGACCAGGTTGCGCTCCACCTCCAGTTCAGGGTGTTGCGTCCATTCATGCGCCATTTCGTGCGCGCCACGCGGTAGATAGTCAATCGGTCGCGCCTGCGATGCCACCATGCGGTAGAGCCGCTTCCAGTCGCCGTCGATGGTCAGCACCGGCAGACCATTGGCCTCCCAGATAGCCCGATCTGCCCAGGCCGCCCCCATGCCGGCCACTCGTTGCAGATGACGGAAGTCTTCCAGGCTGGAGACCGAGTCATACAGCGCCTGGCTCCCTTTGGGAATGAACAGGATGCGCTGGTTGACCAGGTTGTCGGTCATATTCACACGCACCTGCAGGAAACGGCGCTCACGCTCGGCCGTCGGCCCGAGGATCAATACGCTGATGTCCCCGCGTTCGAGCATGACCTCAAGACGCGTCATCGGCAGGTTGCCCAGTTCCCGCACAGCGAGCGGATGCCCACCAAGAGCCAGCGTTTGCTCGAGCAGCAGTCGGCTGTAAGCGACCGACTCGGGCGTGCCGCCCAAGGTCAGTTGCAGCAAATCCGAGGCCTGGACGGGCCCCGATAACCAGCCCAGCAGGCACAGGCACAGCGCCCGGAAACAGGCCGCGACATGCTGGCTGGCACTGGCTGCGCCGAGGTTGCTCATTGTGGTTTTCATGACCCCTGCTCTCGCCAGACTGGCGATGCGGCCGTCAACATAGCCGCTTACCACCGCCTGATGCCAATGTGGCCTGCAAGCAGCTGCTATTGAACGAGTAACGGAATGTGGCGGGCCAAGTAAGCGCCATCGAGCAACAGCATATCGACCCAGAACACCTGATGTGCCGCGACGATCAGCCAGAAAATCGCCTGATAGGAACCCTTGCGGGTTTTGTGACGGAAGACCTGCTGGGCAACCAGCGCACCCGGCCAACCGCCGAGCAGTTCAACCAGATGCAAGGTGTTTTCCGCCGTGCGACGGCCACCACCTTGGGCGCTACGCTTGTCCAGCCAGTACTGTACAAAGCTCAGCAGGCTGGCCAGTAGATAGAGCGGCAATAGCCACCACAGGCCCTTGCCGATTTGCTGCAGGGCGCCGAATAGCGGCAAGGCACAAAGCAGGGAAAACACCGCGACCTTGCTGGAGAAGTTCTGAATGCCACCCTGCATGGCCGGTCTTTTCGCAGGTTTGGCGAGGGGCTTTCGCCGCGAGGGGGCCGTTTGAGCCGTGCTCTTCGGTTTGCGGCGGATGGCCTGGCGATCGAGACTCAGTTCGCCAGCCAGGCGCAGATGCTCAGCCCGCGGTCGACCACGTTCGTCCCGCCCCTCGATGAACAGCACTTCATCCCCTGGCTGCGGCCGGCGATCACCACGCATTGCCGAGATATGCGCGAACACCTGCGCCCCGCCGCCCTCGGGCTCGATGAAACCGAAGCCTTTGGCGTCATCCCAGCTTTTAAGACGACCCTTGCGTTCGTTACCGATCACGGTTGCGCCGTGCTCCAGTCGATCAGGTGCAGTTGCCAGGTGGCGAGAATCACCAGGCCGAAGGCAATGCGGTACCAGGCGAACACCGCATAACTGTGGCTGGTGATGAACTTGAGCAGTGCGCGCACGGTGATCATCGCCACGATGAAGGTGCTGACGAAACCGATGGCGAAGATCGGCAAGTCGCTCATCTGCAGAATGTCGCGGTACTTGACCAGGGAATAGACCGTAGCCGCGACCATGGTCGGCATGGCCAGGAAGAAGGAGAACTCGGTCGCGGCCTTGCGCGACAACCCAAATACCAGGCCGCCGATGATGGTGGCGCCCGAACGCGACGTACCCGGAATCAGTGCCAGACATTGCGCAAGGCCAACCTTCAATGCCAGCTTCCAGGTCATGTCGTCGACCGTTTCGGCCTTGATCGCGTGTTCGCGCTTCTCCGCCCAGAGCATGATGATGCCGCCGATGATCAACGCCATGGCGACAGTGATCGGGTTGAACAGCCAGTGTTCGATCAGATCGGCGAAGGTCAGGCCGAAGATCACTGCCGGAATGAACGCCAACAGCAGATTGAAGGTAAAACGCTGCGCATTCGGGTCATTGGGCAGACCAACGACGACCCCAAGCACTTTCGCTCGAAACTCCCAGATCACGGCCAGAATGGCGCCGAGCTGGATGATGATCTTGAACGCCGTCGCCGTTTCGCCATTGAAGCCCAGCAGGTCACCGACCACGATCAGGTGCCCGGTGCTGGAAATCGGCAAGAACTCGGTCAGGCCTTCCACTACGCCCAGAATCAGGGCCTGAAAGGCCACCCAGAAATCCATCAAATCCCCCAAAGCGCGGCAACTACCTACGCGTAAAACTCAGAACGTGGAGCATGGCCCCGGCCCTGGGACACGAAACCGTCATGGAGGTTCCTTGCAACGGTCTAGCCCGGTGCTCATTCAGGTTCTGCGCCGGGCGGCCGAAATGCTATCAGACAAATAGAGTGAATAATGCCTTGATATGACAGTATTGCCTCGCCCCCTTCGAGGTGGCCCTGAAGCCGACAATTACAACAGTCAGGAATTCGTCCATGAACAGCTTACGTAGTTTTCCTATCAGCCGCCGTCTATGGCTGATCTTGGCGCTGGCCATTTTGACGCTGATCTTGCAGGGCGCCTACATGCTGCGCCAGCTCCACATCGATCTTTATGCCGGCAAGTCGGAAAAGACCGAGCATGTGGTGCAGAGCGCCGCCAGTATTCTCAAACATTTCCATGGCCTGGAAAGTGCCGGCAGCCTGAGCCGCGAAGAGGCGCAGAAGCAGGCCATGGAAGTGGTGCGCGGTTTGCGCTACGACGGCCAGGAGTACTTCTGGATCAACGACCAGACGCCGGTCATGCTCATGCATCCGATGAATGCCAAGCTTGAGGGCCAGAACCTTTCCGGCTTCAAGGATCCGGACGGCAAGGCGTTGTTCAACGAGATGGTCGCCATTACCCGCAGCCAGGGGGGCGGCCAGGTCGACTACCGCTGGCCGAAGCCCGGCGCCACCGACCCGGTACCGAAAATCTCCTATGTCGAACTGTTCCAGCCCTGGGGCTGGATCATCGGCTCCGGCGTCTATGTCGATGACGTGCAGGCGGAGTTCAGGGCCCAGGCGATCAAAGCCATGGGCATCGGTTTGTTGATCGCCCTGCTCCTGACTGGACTGGTGGTGCTGATCACGCGCAGCATCGTGCAGCCGTTGCAGGCAGCAGTGGACGCCATGGCCAGCATTTCCAGCGGTGAAGGCGACCTGACCCGCAACCTCGACAGCCACGGGCGGGACGAGCTGACTGCGCTGGCGACCTATTTCAATGCCTTTACCGAAAAGCTGCGCCATGTGATCCGGCAGATGCTCGATTCGGCAGGCTCGCTCGATCAGGCCGCCCGCTCGCTTGGCGACATCTCCAGCGAGGCGCAGCGCCACAGCCAGCAACAGGCGCAGCAGATGGAGCTGGTGGCGACCGCTGTCAACGAGGTGACCTACGGCGTGCAGGACGTGGCGAAGAACGCCGAACACGCCTCCAGCGAGATGCACAGCGCCGAGGAGCAGGCCAGCCAGGGCCAACAGAACATCGAGGCGAGCCTGCGTCAGATCGATCAGTTGTCGGGCACCATCGACAAGGCCGTAGAGGTGATTCAATCACTGGCCAGCGAGAGCACACAGATCGGCAGCGTACTGGAGGTGATCCGCTCCATCGCCGAGCAAACCAACCTGCTCGCCCTCAACGCCGCCATCGAGGCTGCCCGCGCCGGTGAGCAGGGCCGCGGTTTCGCCGTGGTTGCGGACGAAGTGAGGCTTCTGGCGCAACGTACCCAGCAGTCCACTGCGGAAATTCAGGGTATGATCGAGCGTCTGCAAGGCAACTCCGAAGCAGCCGTCAAGGTGATCAACGAAAGCAGCCGCGCGTCCCAGCTGACCGTGGAACAGGCCAGCCAGGCCGGTGAGAGCCTCGCCCAGATCGCCCAATCGCTACGCAACCTGACCGGGCTCAATGCCTCGATCGCCAGTGCCACCCTGCAACAATCCCACGTGGTGGAAGACATCAATCAGAACGTCACGCAGACGGCAGCACTGGCGCACAACACCGCCGAGGCTGCCGAACAGTCGAGCGCGGCCAGCCAGCACCTGAAACAGCTGGCCGACCAGCTCAATCGTCTGCTTGGGCAATTCCGCGTATGAGTCGAGCATGAGCAGCATGCAACATCAGGAGGTCGATTTCAGTCGGCCACAGAACCAGGACCTGATCTGGGACCTGGACAGCATGGCCCGCCGCGAGCTGGCCGAGCGTTTCATCAAGCTGTTCGAGAATCGCCTGTGCGTCTATTCCGAATCGGTGGGGCAGCTGTACACCAACTACAGCCTGCACTTCCCCACCGATCTTGGCCGCAAGATGGTGGTGCTGCCCAACCCCTACGCTTTCCACGACACCCTGCACGGCATCGACAGACAGGCCATCCGCAAGACGGGCCTGTGCGTGTTGCCGGGCAAGGTTCTGGGCAAACCGGGGCTCCTGCTCAGCACCCAGATCAAGGACGGCGGGCCGGCGCCCAAGACCATGCCCTTCAAACCGGCACTGGCGCAGATCATCAGCAACCAGAAGAAAATCGGTGATCTGTTCCTGCCCGTGCTGATGAAGGGCGACCTGCGCGAGTTCGACCAGCAGATGCCCTATATCCATCTGCATCGCCTGCAACTGGCACGCCTGGAGCGATTGTCGAGCTTCGAGCGCGACGACATCCAGCAAACCATCACCCGCAAGCTGCTGATGCTGTATCGACAAGCCGACAGCCTGGTGTGCTGAACCGCCGGCATCAGTACAATCGCCACCCTTTCCTGATTTGAGGACGCCGGATGTCCTGGCTCGAACTCGTTGCTGCCGGGCTCGGCATCGTCGCGGTATGGCTGACGGTCAGGCAGAACCCCTGGTGCTGGCCCATCGGCCTGATCATGGTGTTGCTCTATGCCTGGCTGTTCTATGACTGGCGGCTGTATTCCAACCTGCTTCTGCAGCTGCTGTTCGCCGCGCTGCAACTCTACGGCTGGTGGCAGTGGACCCGCGGCGGCGAACGTCACGATGGACGCAAGGTAAGTCGCCTGGGCATCGCTGCGGTTGCCGCAGGCCTGCTGAGCGGCGTGATCGGTGCCTGGCTGCTCGGCTATCTGATGGCCACCTACACCGACGCCAGTTCGCCCTGGCTGGATTCGGCGTTGACTGCATTCAGCCTGGTCGCGCAACTGTGGATGGCGCAGAAGCGCCTGCAATGCTGGGCACTTTGGGTGGTGGTAGACCTCTGCTATGTGGCCTTCTTCCTGTATAGCGAGCTGTATCTCACTGCTGGTCTCTACGCCGCCTTCACCGCATTGGCCGTCAGCGGCTGGCTGAGCTGGCGCCGCGACCCGGCGTTGCAGTGCGCGCCATGAAAGTACTGGTGCTGACCGGGCCGGAGTCCAGCGGCAAAAGCTGGCTGGCGGCGCAAATACAGGCGCACTTCGGCGGCGTGGTGGTGGGTGAGTACGTGCGCCACTTCATCGATGAGCAGCAGCGCGATACCTGCTACGCCGACATCGCCGAGATCGCTCGCGGGCAACTGGCCTGGGAGGATGCTGCGCGGGCAGTCAGGCCGCCACTGCTGATTCTCGACACCCACCTGCTGAGCAACATGCTCTGGAGCCAATGCCTGTTTGGCGATTGTCCGCAGTGGCTGGAGGCCGAGTTGCTGGCACGTCACTACGACCAGCATCTGTTGCTCGACCCCGCCGGCGTGCCATGGATCGAGGATGGCCAGCGCTGCCAGCCGCAACTGGCTGAACGTCAGGCTTTTCATCAGGCCTGCCGGGACTGGCTAGTTAGGCACGGCCAGCCCTTCAGCGAGTTGTCCGGCAATTGGAGCGAACGGCGCAACGCGGCGCTGGAGCAGGTCGCAGCGCTGCTCAGCTGATCAGCACGCTGGCCCAAGCCACTAGCAGACTCAGGCATACCACCAGGGTCAGTGGTGTGCGCAGTGCCGGATACCATTGTGGTGCCAGCCCGACGCGTACTGCGTGCATATCGGCCAGGTACAGCCCAATGAAGGAGAACAGGAAGATCGGCAGCGACAGGCCCATCGGCAAGCCGCCTGCCAGTGCAGCCCAACCCAGCAAAGGCGGGATTACCGAAAGCCCCAGCTGCAGCTTGGCATTCTCGTCGGTTTCCGCCGCACGCATCGCCAGGCCCCAGTGAATGGCGCCCATGAAAGCCAAGATCACTGCCGAGAAATCCAGCAAGGCACCCAGTACGAAAGGTCGCCAGCCCAAGGGAATCACCCAGATGCCCAGCGCGCCGCCCACGAACGGCACGAGCCCGGCATAACCCAGCAACACGGCCAGTTTCGGCGGCTTTTCGGCGTCGAACGGGTGCATGAAAGTCTCCTTGGCGATAGATTCGTCGAGCACCTTAGCAGTGTTTCCCGAGCGTTACACCATATGCCTCAGCGCAAGCGATGCTTGTGCAGCAGGCGATAGAAGGTCGGCCGCGAAATCCCCAGCGTGCGTGCGGCCTGACTCATGTTGTTGGCGTAGCGGCCCAGCACGTCGTTGAGCGCCTGGCGTTCGGCCCGTCGTATGTAGTCCTCCAGCGTCACTGGAGCATCGATGCTCGCCTGTGCCGGGCGCAAACCAAGATCGGCTGCAAGAATCTGCCGACCTTGAGCCAACACCAGGGCGCGTACCACGTGATTGCGCAGCTCACGCACATTGCCCGGCCAAGGATGGCTGATCATTGCATCCATCGCTTCCTCGCTGAAATGCCGATGATGCCGTCCGATCACCGCCCCGTGTTGTTTGGCGAAGTGCTCGGCCAGTAGCACCAGATCACCAGGATGTTCGCGCAGATTCGGCGTTTGCAGTTGCTGCGCCGCTAATAGATGAAACAGATCCGATCTGAAGCGCCCTTGCTGCAGGGCCTGTACCAGCTCGCCTCGGTCCAGGGTCAACAGATGTGCTCGAGGATGGCGCTGCAGGTAGTCCACCAACTTTTGCTGGTCGACCGCAGAGAGCCGAGATGCGTTTTCGAGCAGTACATTGGTGAAGCTCGACACTGCGAGAGACTCGGCGTCGAGAGACTCGTTGCAATCGATAGCGCGCATGGCCTGCGCAGCAAAAGATGAACGCTGGTGGAGCAAGCGCGCCAGCAGATACTTGCCACTACCGCGCTCCCCACTGATAAACAGCGGACCATCGATACGGCTGAGGCGATCCAGCCGCCGTCGCAGGCTACGCGCGGCGGCACAGTTGCCGAGAAACTGCGGTGCCTGTCGTGCGCTTTTCAATCTGCGCAAGCGGGTGCCTGTCTGCGCCTGTTGCAAGGTTTCCAGTAACTGGGGCAATTCCACCGGCAATGTCAGCGCGGCGAAGCACCATTCGCCGACCAACTCTTCGCTATTGATCTGCTGCACTCGCTCGGCATCCATCAGCACGATGCAACCAAGCCCTGTCAATTGCAGTTGCTTGAGCAACGCATGACTGGGCTGCTGATCGAGGTAAAGCAGGAGTGCATCACCTGCATGGCCGTTGAGCGTTTGTGGCGTGCAGCGCTGCACGCTCCAGCCAGCAGCCCGCAATGGATTAAACAGCGTTTCACACGCCTCGAAGGGATCGAGGACCAGTAGTTGCCAAGATGCGACGGAAACAGCCTCCAACATACTCCATCCTTGGCGCCATTATTTTGTAACCCCAATAAAAACAACAATTTGGCGCTCTCAAGCGTAAAGCTAGCAAGAACTTTGACGCTTCGTGGATCATTTCGCTATATGCGTCGTTCCTGCTGGTTATTGCAGAGTTTTCATAACCACCGCGATGGCATCTTGCCAACAGCCTGCAGTGTTGGCATAACAGGCCAGCTAATAAGAACGCTACAAGGAAGTCTCTGATGCGTCTGCTCCGTCGCACCTTGAAACTCGTCATATTGCTGGCACTGATCGGTCTGGCGGTGGTGCTGTATTACATCGCCAACCCCAACCTTCCCACCTATCAGCAGCCCAACGATTTGCACTACCTGGACCAGTGGAGCGAAGAGCAGCGCCAGACTTATTACTACACGCCGCAGGGCACGACGGTAAAAGGCCTGCGTTATGACTGGATCAGTGCGCTGGAGATGCCGTTCGGCACCGAGAAATTCGCCCGCCTCGATTATCTGGCCCGCTTCGGCTTTCTTACTGACCCCAAGCAGCAGCCCAGCGCTCTGAACCCGGCCAATCTGCCGGTTGGTTTTACCCGTCATCAGGACAGCGAAAGCGGCGAGCATTTTCTCGATATCAGTTGCGCCGCCTGCCATACCGGCGAACTGCGCTACAAAGGCCAGGCCGTGCGAATCGATGGCGGTGCCGCCCTGCACTCGCTGGCATCCACCGTACCGACTCTGCGTGGTGGCGGCTTCGGCCAGGCGCTGGGTATGAGCATGGCGTTCACTTACTACAACCCGCTGAAGTTCCGTCGTTTCGCTCAGCAAGTTCTGGGCGACCAGTACGAGCAGGGCCGTGATCAGCTGCGCGAGGAATTCAAGCAGGTACTCGATAGGCTGCTGGCCACCGCGTACAACGACTGGCACCGCGGCCTTTACCCGACGGAAGAAGGTTTTGGCCGCACCGATGCGTTCGGGCGTATCGCCAACACGGTTTTTGGTGATGCCCTGGACGAAGCCAACTACCGCGTCGCCGATGCCCCGGTTAGCTATCCGCACCTCTGGGACATCTGGAAGTTCGACTGGGTGCAATGGAACGGCTCGGCCATGCAGCCCATGGCGCGCAACGTCGGTGAGGCCCTGGGGGTCGGCGCCAGCCTGCATCTGCTCGACGAACAGGGTAAAGGCGTCACCGAGGCGGATCGATACGCCTCCAGCGTGCGCCTGCACGATCTGTATACCCTCGAGGAAACCCTGAAACGACTGCAGCCACCCAAGTGGCCAGAGGCAGTATTGGGCAAGGTTGACCTGCCCCTGGCCAGTCGCGGCAAGGCCCTCTACAGCGAAAACTGCGCCTACTGCCACGCACCTGATCCCAAGCCCCGCGACCAGCGCCTGGCGCCGTCACGCGATCCCGAATGGAGGATGCGCGTGGTGCCGATCAGCATCGTCGGCACAGACCCGACTACCGCCGACAACATCGCCGATCATCGTTTCGATATCAGCCGCCTGGGCTGGACCAAGGCCGAGCTGTCGAAGCTTGATGTACGGCTGTACGGCGCCAGTCTCGACGACGTCGACTTCAAGAGCATTTCCAGCGCCAAAGCCCTGGCCTACATCACCGCCTACGTGGAAAACCGCGCCTATCAGGACGCCGGTATCGGACCACGCCAGCGCCAGGAAATGGACGGCTACGGCCTGCCCATCGGCGTTCAGGAGAAGCGCGGCTACAAGGCGCGCCCGCTGGACGGCATCTGGGCCACCCCGCCCTTCCTGCATAACGGTTCGGTGCCCAATCTGTTCGAGTTGCTCTCCCCCGTTTACGAGCGGCAGACCCGGTTCTGGGTCGGCAACTTCGAATACGACCCGGTACGGGTGGGCTATCGCAGCGAAGAGTTCGAGGGCGGCTTCCTGTTCGATACCCGCGTCACCGGCAATGGCAACGGCGGCCATGAATTCCGCGACGGTTGCCGTCAGGAAGGCGTGATCGGCCGCGCCCTGTCGCCTGACGAGCGTCTGGCGCTGATCGAATACCTCAAGGTGCTTGGCAACGCCGAACTGGAAACCCAGCTCAGCGACGTACCGGCGCGCCCCTGGACGCCCGGCCCGAGCTGCGAAGGCTGATTTCAACCGATACCTAGAACAAGGATTGCAATGATGTTGAAACGCTTCTGGCTCTGGCTCGGTCGCCTGCTCGGCAAACTGCTGCTCACCGTCGCACTGCTCGGCCTGGTCGGCTGGGGACTGGGCGAGGCCTATTACGCCTGGAAATTCTCCGGGCCGGTCTCGACCCAGGAAGAGATCGCCCCGGATGAAGCCGCACTGAGCCGGCTGATCATCGAGGATGCCGTACGCATCGTCGAGCAGCACCGTGACAATACCCGCGTGCTGCGCGATGCCCATGCCAAGGCGCACGGCTGCGTCCGGGCAGAAGTGCAGGTGCTCGACACCCTGGACGAATCGCTGCGCCAGGGCGTGTTCAGCGAGCCAGGGCATACCTGGCACGCCTGGATGCGCCTGTCCAACGGCAATGCCTACCCGCAGTTCGACCGCGCCCGCGATGCGCGCGGCATGGCTATCAAACTGCTCGACGTGCCCGGAGAAAAACTCATGAAGAGCCCGGCACATTCCGGCGAGCAGGATTTCGTGATGTTCAATCACCCTGCCTTCTTCGTGCGCGACGTCGCCGAATACCGCAGCAACTTCGCCGCCCAGGCCGATGGCAAGAAGGCTCTGGCGTTTTTCCCCAGCTGGGACCCGCGCAGCTGGGAGATCCGTCATCTGTTCATCGCCCTGAAGACCCTGGCGCCTGCGCCGGAAAGTCCGGTGGCTACCACCTACAACTCCATCGCGCCGTTCAAGCTCGGCGAGCTAAACATCAAGTACCGGGTCATACCGGCTCCGCAGAACTGCCCGCCCTACGAGCTGCCGGAGCAGAACACCGACCTGCCCAACTTCCTGCGCAATGCGCTTTACCAGCAGCTGTCGCTGGACCGCGTGCCTGCATGCTTCGAACTTCAGGTACAAAAACAGAACGCGCAGTACTACATGCCCATCGAAGATCCGACAGTCGAATGGAGTGAAAAGATATCGCCCTTCGAGAGCGTTGCACGTATTACCGTACACCCGCAGGACTTCGATAGCCGTGAACAAAACCTGTTCTGCGACAATTTGTCCTTCAACCCCTGGCATGCACTTCCCGAACACCGGCCTATCGGTGGCATAAACCGTTTGCGCAAGTCCGTATATGAGGCGGTAAGCGCCTATCGCCATCAGCGCAACGCCCCAGCCCCCGCTAACGCTGTGCCGCAGCCAGTTGCGCAAGAAACAGAGGTGGAACTTTCGCAGTAGAAAGTTGTAGCCGGCGAGACGCCAGAAGTTTTTATCAAGGCACACTACACCGGTAATAAAACTTTTTTCAGCCATGTGTGACTTATGGGTCTGCTGAGTTCATCAACAACATTGAAAGGCCAATATCAATAACCTGTTGGCCGCCATTGATTGTTGGGAACAACTCGGAGAAACCGACCCCATGAACACACCGCTGCGTTTCAACGAAGCCCTGCTGATTGCCGATCGCGCCTTCCGCCCGTTCCAGTGCGTGGCCTGGGCTCCGCAGGACGGCACCGGCGTCGTCAGCATCAGCGTCATCGACCGCACCAACACCCGCCTGCTCGGCCGCACCCAGCTGTCCAGCGACACCTACAGCGACCCGCAACAGCTGGAAGATGCGCTGCAGCGCTCGCGCGATGAGCTGAGCCGCAAAGGTTTCGATCTGGCGCCGTGGAGCATGCCGGAGTAAGTCGTTTTCGGGGCGCCTTGCGCG
>JAEYXX010000177.1 GCA_023431055.1 Pseudomonadota bacterium | reverse complement strand
CCCATCGAAGGCACATAGCTCAGTTGGTTAGAGCACCACCTTGACATGGTGGGGGTCGTTGGTTCGAGTCCAATTGTGCCTACCAAATCGATAAAAAGGGGTCGCTAAGCGACCCCTTTTTTATTGCTCGAATTTTTCGAGCAGGCTTTGCGTGTTTGTTGCAGGCGGTTGCTTGTCAGGGCTCAGGCTTTCTGAAAGCATCCGCACTCTCTACTTCCAGTGACTTGGTTCGGTCTGGTTGGCCTTTGGGCTCCTGCCATTGTTAGGCGGGTATACCGCCGAATCGCTTCCTGGCTCATCCCAACCCACGTGACCTTTGGTAGGGGTCACCACTAGGAGAGGAGGCGCCATGCCCATTATTACTCTTCCCGACGGCAGTCAACGTTCGTTCGATCATCCGGTATCCGTGCTGGAGGTCGCTCAATCCATTGGTGCGGGTCTGGCCAAGGCCACCCTGGCTGGCAAGGTAAACGGCAAGCAGGTCGATGCCTGTGACGTGATCGATACCGATGCCACCTTGCAGATCATCACGCCGAAGGACGAAGAGGGGCTGGAAATCATCCGCCACTCCTGTGCTCACCTGGTTGGGCATGCAGTCAAACAGCTGTATCCGAACGCCAAGATGGTGATCGGGCCAGTCATTGACGAAGGTTTCTATTACGACATCGCCATCGATCGTCCTTTCACGCCGGAAGACATGGCAGCCATCGAAAAGCGCATGGCTGAGTTGATCGAGAAGGACTACGACGTCATCAAGAAGATGACCCCGCGCGCCGAGGTCATCGAGCTGTTCAAGGCTCGTGGTGAGGAATACAAGCTGCGACTGATCGACGGCATGCCGGACGAAACGGCCATGGGTCTGTACTTCCATGAAGAGTACGTCGACATGTGCCGTGGTCCGCACGTGCCGAACACGCGCTTCCTCAAGGCGTTCAAGCTAACCCGTATTTCCGGTGCTTACTGGCGCGGTGACTCGAAGAACGAGCAACTGCAGCGTGTTTACGGCACTGCCTGGGCGGACAAGAAGCAGCTGGCTGCCTATATCCAGCGCATCGAAGAGGCCGAGAAGCGCGATCACCGCCGCATCGGCAAGCAGCTCGACCTGTTCCATCTGCAGGAAGAAGCGCCGGGCATGGTGTTCTGGCATCCCAACGGCTGGACTGTCTACCAGGTGCTGGAGCAGTACATGCGCCAGGTGCAGCGCGAGAATGGCTACGTGGAAGTGCGCACGCCGCAGGTGGTCGATCGCATTCTCTGGGAGCGTTCCGGGCACTGGTCCAACTACGCCGAGAACATGTTCACCACGGCTTCGGAAAATCGCGACTACGCGGTCAAGCCGATGAACTGCCCGTGCCACGTGCAGATCTTCAACCAGGGCTTGAAGTCCTATCGCGACCTGCCGCTGCGTCTGGCCGAGTTCGGTGCCTGCCACCGCAATGAGCCGTCCGGCGCGCTGCACGGCATCATGCGTGTGCGTGGCTTCGTGCAGGACGATGCGCACATCTTCTGCACCGAGGATCAGGTGAAGAAGGAGGCGGCCGATTTCATCAAGCTGACCCTGCAGGTCTATGCCGACTTCGGTTTCACCGATATCGCCATGAAGCTTTCGACTCGTCCGGTCAAGCGCGTGGGTTCTGAAGAGCTGTGGGATCGCGCTGAGGGTGCGCTGGCCGATGCGCTGAACGAGTCCGGTCTGGCATGGGAGTATCAGCCTGGCGAGGGCGCCTTCTACGGCCCGAAGATCGAGTTCACCCTGCGTGATTGCCTGGGTCGCAACTGGCAGTGCGGTACTCTGCAGTACGATCCGAACCTGCCGGAGCGTCTGGACGCCAGCTATATCGCCGAAGACAACAACCGCAAGCGCCCGGTGATGCTGCACCGCGCTATCCTCGGTTCGTTCGAGCGCTTCATCGGTATGCTGATCGAGCACTATGCCGGTTCCTTCCCGGCCTGGCTCGCGCCGACCCAGGCAGTGATCATGAATATCACTGATAAACAGGCCGATTTTGCCCGCGAAGCTGAGAAAACTCTTAATCAAAGCGGTTTTCGTGCCAAGGTTGACTTGAGAAACGAAAAGATCGGCTTTAAAATCCGCGAGCATACCTTGCTCAAGGTTCCCTATCTCTTGGTTATCGGAGATCGGGAAGTCGAGACACGATCCGTTGCTGTGCGCACCCGCGAAGGCGTCGACCTGGGGTCAATGCCTATCGAGCAGTTCGCCGCGCAGTTGCAGCAAGCGGTTTCCCGGCGTGGTCGCCAAGATTTGGAGTAAGAACTATTAAGCGTGATATGAGACAGGACAAGCGGGCCGCCCCCAAGGCGCCGATCAACGAGAACATCACTGCACGTGAGGTTCGTCTGATTGGCGCGGACGGCCAGCAGATTGGTGTGGTTTCCATCGATGAAGCGTTGAACGCTGCCGAGGAAGCCAAGCTGGATCTGGTGGAGATTTCTGCAGACGCGGTGCCACCGGTTTGCCGCATCATGGACTACGGCAAGCACCTGTTCGAGAAGAAAAAGCAGGCTGCTATTGCCAAGAAGAACCAGCACCAGCAGCAGATCAAAGAGATCAAGTTTCGTCCAGGGACGGAAGAAGGGGATTACCAGGTAAAACTACGCAACCTGGTACGTTTCCTTGAAGATGGGGACAAGGCCAAGGTATCGCTTCGATTCCGTGGCCGTGAGATGGCCCACCAGGAGCTGGGTATGGAGCTGCTTAAGCGGGTCGAAGCCGACCTCGCCGAACTCGGCACCGTAGAACAGCATCCTAAGCTGGAAGGACGCCAGCTGATGATGGTCATCGCTCCCAAGAAGCGTAAATAACCTCCCGGGCACTGGCAGGCCTGATGGTTATCAGTTGTTAATGAATGCGGAGTACTAAACATGCCAAAAATGAAAACCAAGAGCGGCGCTGCAAAGCGCTTCCTGAAGACTGCTTCGGGTTACAAGCACAAGCACGCTTTCAAGAGCCACATCCTGACCAAGATGTCCACCAAGCGTAAGCGCCAGCTGCGTGGCAGCTCGCTGATCGGTCCGTCGGACGTCGCAAAAGTCGAGCGCATGCTGCGCGTTCGTTAATCGGTCAAGATATCTAGAGGTAATTACTCATGGCTCGTGTTAAGCGTGGCGTTATCGCTCGTGCTCGTCACAAAAAAATCCTGAAGCTCGCCAAGGGCTACTACGGTGCACGTTCGCGCGTGTTCCGCGTTGCCAAGCAAGCGGTAATCAAGGCTGGCCAATACGCCTACCGTGACCGCCGTCAGCGCAAGCGTCAGTTCCGCGCACTGTGGATCGCTCGTATCAACGCTGGTGCTCGCGTCAACGGTCTGTCCTACAGCCGTCTGATCGCTGGCCTGAAGAAAGCGTCGATCGAAATCGACCGCAAGGTTCTGGCTGATCTGGCAGTGAACGAAAAAGCGGCGTTTGCTGCGATTGTCGAGAAAGCTAAGGCCGTTCTGGCTTAAGTCCCCCGACAATCACCGGGCTCGCCCGGTGGCAACGTCAAAGATAGGGGAAGAGCCTTAACAGCTCTTCCCCTATTTCGTATCTGGAGTCTGTAAATGGAAAATCTGGATGCATTGGTCTCCCAAGCGCTCGAGGCCGTGCAACAAAGCGAAGATGTCAACGCCCTGGAACAGCTCCGGGTTCAATACCTTGGCAAGAAAGGCGAGCTGACCGCCCTGATGCAGACTCTGGGCAAGCTCTCGGCCGAAGAGCGTCCGCAGGCCGGTGCCCTGATCAACACTGCCAAGAACCAGGTGCAAGATGCCCTCAACGCCCGCAAATCCGTGCTTGAGCAGGCTCTGCTCGCCGAGAAGCTGGCGTCCGAGCGTATCGACGTGACCCTGCCAGGCCGCGGCCAGACCTCCGGTGGTCTGCACCCGGTGACCCGCACGCTCGAGCGTGTCGAGCAGTTCTTCACTCATATCGGTTACAGCGTCGCCGAAGGGCCGGAAGTCGAAGACGACTACCACAACTTCGAAGCACTCAACATCCCCGGCCACCACCCGGCACGGGCGATGCACGACACCTTCTATTTCAACGCGAATATGCTGCTGCGCACCCACACCTCGCCGGTACAGGTGCGCACCATGGAATCGCAGCAGCCGCCGATCCGCATCGTCTGCCCCGGCCGCGTCTATCGCTGCGATTCCGATATCACCCACTCGCCGATGTTCCACCAGGTCGAAGGTCTGTTGGTCGACGAGGGCATCAGCTTCGCCGACCTCAAGGGCACCATTGAAGAATTCCTTCGCGTGTTCTTCGAGAAGCCGCTGGGGGTGCGTTTCCGTCCTTCCTTCTTCCCCTTCACCGAGCCGTCGGCTGAGGTCGACATGCAGTGCGTGATGTGCTCGGGCAAGGGCTGCCGCGTCTGCAAGCAGACCGGCTGGCTGGAAGTGATGGGCTGCGGCATGGTGCATCCGAACGTGCTGCGCATGAGCGGCATCGACCCGGAGAAATACTCTGGCTTCGCCTTCGGCATGGGCGTCGAGCGCCTGGCCATGCTGCGTTATGGCGTCAATGACTTGCGCCTGTTCTTCGATAACGACCTGCGGTTCCTGGCGCAATTTCGCTAGCAGCCGCCCCTCGTGATCGAATTCGTTTAAGGAGAACAGACAACATGAAATTCAGTGAACAGTGGCTACGCAGCTGGGTGAACCCGGACGTCTCGCGCGACGAGCTGGTGGCCCGCCTGTCGATGGTCGGCCTGGAAGTGGATGCCGTGATTCCGGTGGCTGGCGCTTTCAGCGGCGTAGTGGTCGGTGAGATTCTCAGCGCCGAGCAGCACCCGGATGCCGACAAATTGCGCGTATGCCAGGTTAGCAATGGCAGCGAGAGCTTCCAGGTCGTCTGCGGTGCGCCGAATGCACGCGCCGGCATCAAGATCCCCTTCGCCATGATCGGCGCCGAGCTGCCGGGCGACTTCAAGATCAAGAAGGCCAAGCTGCGTGGTGTGGAATCCCAGGGCATGCTGTGCTCGGCTTCCGAGCTGCAGATCAGCGATGACAATAGCGGCCTGATGGAGCTGGCGGCGGACGCCCCGGTCGGTCAGGACATCCGCGCCTACCTGGGCCTGGACGATGCCAGCATCGAGATCGGTCTGACTCCCAACCGCGGCGACTGCCTGTCGCTGGCGGGTCTGGCTCGTGAAGTCGGTGCCATCTACGGTGCTCCAGTATCGGCGGTATCGGTTGCTCCGGTCGCAGCGATCAATGACGAAGTGCGCCCGGTGGAAGTGCTGGCGCCCAAGGCCTGTCCGCGCTACTTGGGCCGCGTCCTCCGCAACGTCGACCTGTCCAGGCCGACCCCGCTGTGGATGGTCGAGCGCCTGCGCCGTTCCGACATTCGCAGCATCGACGCGGCGGTAGATATTACCAACTACGTGATGCTCGAACTGGGCCAGCCGATGCATGCCTTCGATCTTGCCGAGATCAACGGCGGCATTCGTGTGCGCATGGCGGAAGAGGGCGAGAAGCTGGTGCTGCTCGATGGCCAGGAAGTCAGCCTGCGTGCCGATACGCTGGTCATCGCTGATCACAGTCGCGCTCTGGCCATCGCCGGCGTGATGGGTGGCGAGCATAGCGGCGTCAGCGACAAGACCCGCGATCTGTTCCTGGAAAGCGCCTTCTTCGACAATATCGCCGTTGCTGGCAAGGCTCGTTCCTATGGTCTGCACACCGATTCCTCGCACCGCTTCGAGCGTGGCGTGGACTCTCAATTGGCGCGCCAGGCGATGGAGCGTGCGACTGCGCTGCTGCTGGAAATCGTCGGTGGCGAAGCCGGTCCGATCGTCGAAGTCAGCAGCGAGGCCGATCTGCCGAGCGTGGCGCCGATCACACTGCGTGCCGAGCGTATCAGCCAGATGCTGGGCATGGATATGGGCGGCGCTGAAGTCGAGCGTCTGCTCACTGCGCTGGGTTTGGGTGTCAGCGTTCAGGGCTCTGGTCAGTGGCTGGTCAGTGTGCCCAGTCACCGTTTCGACATCAGTCTGGAAGTGGATCTGATCGAAGAGCTGGGCCGCTTGTACGGCTACAACCGCCTGCCGGTGCGCTACCCGCAAGCTCGCCTGGCGCCGCAGGCCAAGGCCGAAGCGCGTGCCGAGCTGCCTGCATTGCGTCGCCTGCTGGTGGCGCGTGGCTATCAGGAAGCGATCACCTACAGCTTCATCGATCCCAAGCTGTTCGAACTGTTCGCGCCGGGTGTCGAGCCTCTGCAACTGGCCAACCCGATTTCCGCTGACATGGCTGCCATGCGTTCCTCGCTATGGCCGGGCCTGGTCAAGGCGTTGCAGCACAACCTCAACCGTCAACAGTCGCGCGTGCGTCTGTTCGAGAGCGGCCTGCGTTTTGTTGGTCAGCTGGAAGGTCTGCAGCAGGAGGCGATGATCGCTGGCGTGATCAGTGGCAGTCGTCTTCCCGAAGGTTGGGCCAACAGCCGCGAGAATGTCGACTTCTATGACCTGAAGGCCGATGTAGAGGCGCTTTTGGGTTATGCCGGCGCAGCTGATGCCTTCAGCTTCCTGCCGGGCGAGCATCCTGCTCTGCACCCTGGTCAGACCGCCCGTATCGAGCGGGAAGGGCGCCTGGTCGGCTTCATCGGTGCCTTGCACCCGGAGCTTGCCAAGACCCTGGGGCTGGATCAGCCAGTTTTCCTCTTCGAACTGGTGCTGGCCGAAGTCGCTGCCGGTCGTATGCCGGCGTTCAGCGAATTGTCGCGCTTCCCCGAAGTGCGTCGTGATCTGGCGCTACTGGTCGATCGCGAGCAGCCGGCCGAGGCTGTGCTGGCAGCAATCCGAGAAAATGCAGGCGAATGGCTGACAGACCTCAAGCTATTTGACGTCTATCACGGTAAAGGTATTGATCCGCTTAGAAAAAGCCTTGCCGTCGGCTTGACCTGGCAACATCCATCGCGCACTCTTAATGATGATGAGGTGAGTACTACTACGCAAAACATCCTCACCTGCCTCGAACAAAGGTTCAACGCCACGTTAAGGAAGTAGCGTATGGGGGCTCTGACGAAAGCTGAAATGGCGGAACGTCTGTATGAAGAGCTCGGCCTGAACAAACGGGAAGCCAAGGAACTGGTGGAGCTGTTTTTTGAAGAGATCCGCCAGGCTCTTGAGCTGAACGAACAGGTCAAGCTGTCCGGGTTCGGCAACTTCGACTTGCGCGACAAGCGCCAGCGACCCGGCCGTAACCCGAAAACAGGGGAAGAGATTCCAATCACGGCTCGCCGTGTGGTCACTTTTCGTCCAGGGCAAAAATTGAAAGCCAGGGTCGAGGCATATGCTGGAACCAAGTCATAACGACGAACTACCGGCAATTCCCGGCAAACGCTACTTCACCATCGGTGAGGTCAGCGAGCTCTGCGCGGTCAAGCCCCACGTCCTGCGTTACTGGGAACAGGAATTCCCGCAGCTCAATCCGGTGAAGCGGCGGGGTAACCGCCGCTACTATCAGCGCCAGGACGTGCTGATGATCCGGCAGATTCGCGCATTGCTCTACGATCAGGGTTTCACCATCGGCGGTGCGCGCCAGCGCCTCTCCGGCGATGAGGCCAAGGACGACACAACCCAGTATCGCCAGCTGATCAAGCAGATGATTGCCGAGCTGGAAGATGTTTTGCACGTTCTGAAGAAGTAGGGCAAAGAAAAAGTTGCCTTAATTCAAAAGCTTAATGTATAGTTCTTCCCGCTTTCGGTCACCCGGAAGTATCGTCGGGGCGTAGCGCAGCCCGGTAGCGCACTTGCATGGGGTGCAAGGGGTCGAGTGTTCGAATCACTCCGTCCCGACCAAAAAATCCCTAGAAAATCCAGTCACTTAGCGGTGACTGGATTTTTTTATGGGCGCTTCACACGTAGAAGCGTAGGGACTTTTGCGGGACTTTTTTTCATCCTGCCATTCTCCTCAAAATTGTCAGGGCCGGACCGCGCGAGTCGGTGGCCGAAATCCTGTTGGCTTCATCGATCAGTTTGCCCAACTCGGCGGCTGAGTAGTGACTGGTGATGCTACCGTTCTTGTGCCCCAGCAGAGCCTTCCTGTCTTCCTCCGTTACCCCAGCTGCCCGAAGTCTTCGGCCGAAGGTGTGCTTCAGATCGTGGACGCGGATCGAAGCAAATCCAGCTGGGGCCGGGCGCATAAAACGCTCCTGAAACTTCTTCGCTGCTCTGACCCTGGCTTTCTTCCATGCTGAATCGTTCATCCGGTGAACGGGGGTGGCCTTGCCGTTTTGATCGGGTTGTCCGTAAGGAAATACCCAAACCGGATCAAGCCCACGCTGTCCCTCGATGACCGACTTGGCTACGTTGTTGAGTACAACGAGGCGCTCGTCGCCGTTCTTGACCCCGGAGCTCTCATGCCGGCCACCAAAATCCGCCGGTATGAGAAATACGCTGGTGTTGAGCTCAGGAATCGGTATCTCCCAATCCCAGCGAAGCTTCACAACTTCCTGCTCTCGTGAGCCGCTATTGACCTTGTATAGGGCCATGCGGCGCAAGTGATCAGGCAGTTCGGCGAAGAGAATCGACTGCTCTTCCCAGGACATCGGGTAGGGCATGCGTCTGGTTTTCTTCTCTTCCAGCTTGGTGATCATCGGTACTACGTCGAGCCAGGGACGCTTCTGCTCATCACGCCATTTTCGGGCGCATAGATTCAAGATGCGTATGACGCGTTCCAGGGCAATGTTCACCGTGCGGTGTGAGACGCCAGGCTTCAACTTGCCATCGCTGGTTCTGGTGCCTTTGAGTCGATCCTTTATGTAGGGAGCCAGAGTCTCGTCGTCGACATGAGTCAGAGGCTGGTCGCCAATATACGGGTCCAACTGCTCCAGATAGATGGCCGTGAGGCCTATCGACGGCTGATCCTTGAATTCGGTCAGGTAACGCGTAGCGGCTTCCCGCCACGTTCTGATCTTGCGGACGCCGTAGATCTTCTGTTCCCGAAGCTTTTCCAGCTTGTGTATCAGGTATTGCTCTGCCTCCTTCCTATCGCTTGATCCAGTGCTTTCCTGAATTCGCTGACCTCTGAAGACCTTGTCGATGTGCCAGATCCCGTTCCTTTTGTAGAGGCCGCTGATGGTTTTTCGCGCCATGGTTTTCCTCCTTGGCGCTCGCTGCGGGAGTGATCATGTCCCTTGGCACCTTCCTTTTCAATGATGGCCCGGTCGATGTAGGCGTCTGCCCAGGCATCCAGCTCTTGGCGATCAAAGCCGATGCCTTGCACTCCAATGCGGAATTCCCGCACGTAAGGCCGGACGGTTTTGTTGAATTCTGTGCGGCACATGCCTAGGTAGGCGGGGGCCGCACTGGCTCGCAGGATTCGGGGTGGGCAGGTGATCAAGCGTGCGGCTATCTGTTCAGATGATGCGGGCATGAATGTCGCCTCCTTATCGGCCCTGATCCGTGCTGCAGATGCTGTCCGCTGCTCGCTGGGCGAGCAACGTGGTGGAGGGGGCTAGAGCGGGGTTCCTCTGACAAAGGCGAGATTTGCTTCACGCTTCGTTTGTTGCTGGTTTGACAGATCTCAATCACTGATCTTATCTACGCCATCACTTGGCCAGATTGGATTTCGGCCAGATACCTAGCAGCTGTTTTCAGGGAAGAAAGTATGTCCGACGATAGTCAGGGCTCTTTAGCTGGTGCCGAGCTAGATACAGGCCTCGCCTGTCTGGTCATGCTGGCCCGCTTTCATAACGTGGCCGCCTCGCCTGAACAGCTCGCCCATGAGTTCGCCGAAGACGGTCGCGATTTTGGTCGCGCCGAGTTACTGCTTTCGGCAAAGAAACTCGGCCTTAAAGCCAAATCAGCTCGCAGTTCCCTTGAGCGCCTAGTCCACGTACCTCTGCCTGCCATTGCAGCCGATTCCGATGGCCGCTTCTTCATCATTGCCCGCATCGATGAGGCCAAGAGCCAGGTTCTGATTCATGATCCGCAGGCACAGCGGCCTGAAGTCCTGTCGTTCGAACAGTTACAAGCGCGCTGGACGGGCGAGTTGATCCTGATCCGCTCCGAAGCCTCCATGGCCGGCGAGCTGTCGCGCTTCGACTTCACCTGGTTCATCCCAGCCATCGTCAAGTACCGCAAGCTGCTCGGCGAAGTGCTGCTGGTGTCCTTCGTGCTGCAGATCTTCGCGCTGCTCACACCGCTGTTCTTCCAGGTGGTGATGGACAAGGTGCTGGTGCACCGGGGTCTGTCGACACTGGATGTGATCGCCATCGGCCTGCTCGGCATCATGATCTTCGAGACCCTGCTATCTGGGCTGCGCACCTATGTGTTCGCTCACACGGCCAGCCGTATCGACGTCGAGTTGGGTTCGAAACTGTTCAGGCATCTAGTGACCTTGCCACTGGCCTATTTCCAGGCGCGGCGGGTCGGCGACTCGGTGGCGCGTGTACGCGAACTTGAGAATATCCGTAGCTTCCTCACCGGCAACGCCATCACGCTGGTTCTCGATGTGCTGTTCTCGGTAGTTTTCATTGCCGTGATGTTCTATTACAGCGGCTGGCTCACCCTGGTGGTGATTCTGTCGCTGCCGCTGTACTTCATGATCTCGCTGCTGATCACCCCGATGCTGCGCGCCCGCCTCAACGAGAGCTTCACTCGGGGAGCGGAGAATCAGGCCTTTCTGGTAGAGACGGTCAATGGCATCGACACCCTCAAGGCCATGGCGGTCGAGCCGCAGATCAACCGCAAGTGGGACAACCAGCTTGCGGGCTACGTCGCTGCGAGTTTCAAGACGCAGAATCTGTCGGCCATCGCCAATGAAAGCGTCGGCTTTGTCGGCAAGCTGGTGACCGTGGCCACGCTCTGGTTGGGAGCGCGCCTGGTGATCGAGGGTGATCTGACGGTCGGACAGTTGATTGCCTTCAATATGCTCGCAGGTCGCGTCTCGCAACCGATCATGCGCCTGGCACAGCTGTGGACCAACTTCCAGCAGACCGGGGTCTCGGTGCAGCGCCTGGGCGACATCCTCAACACCCGCACCGAATTGTCCCAGGCGACTCGCAGCGCCCTGCCGCCGCTCAAGGGGCAGATCGAGTTCGACCAGGTGCACTTCCGCTATCGCCCGGATGGCTCGGAGATTCTGCGCGGCATCAGCCTGCAGATCCAACCCGGCGAGGTGATCGGCGTGGTCGGCCGCTCCGGCTCGGGCAAGAGCACCCTGACTCGACTGCTGCAGCGTCTCTATACCCCTGAGCGCGGCCGGGTGCTGGTCGACGGCATGGACCTGGCCCTGGCCGACGTCTCCTCCCTACGTCGGCAGATCGGCGTAGTGCTGCAGGACAACATGCTGTTCGCCCGCAGCATCCGCGAGAACATCGCATTGACCGACCCGGGCGCGCCCATCGAGCAGGTGATGCAGGCGGCCAAGATGGCCGGTGCCCATGAGTTCATCCTGGAACTGCCGGAAGGCTACGACACCGTGGTCGGTGAACACGGCGCTTCGCTCTCCGGCGGGCAGCGCCAACGTATCGCCATTGCCCGCGCCCTGATCGGCAACCCGCGCATCCTCATTTTCGACGAGGCCACCAGTGCGCTGGACTACGAGTCCGAACGCATCATCCAACAGAACATGCAGGCCATCTGTAAAGGGCGCACGGTGATCATCATCGCGCACCGCCTGAGCGCAGTGCGCGATGCCAACCGCATACTGGTCATGGATCGCGGACAGATCGTCGAGCAGGGCAGCCATGCTGAGCTGCTTACCCATCAAGCCGGCCACTACTCTCGCTTGCACCGTCTGCAACAAGGCGGTGCCGCATGAGTGCCAAGCGCGAGTTGATCAACCGCTACCGCCAGGCCTGGCGCCACTCCTGGCGTAACCGCAAAGCAATGGATGCGCCGCCACGCCTGAATCATGAAGTGCACTTTCTGCCCGCTGCGCTGGCCTTGCAGGAGGCGCCGGTACACCCCGCGCCGCGCATCATCCAGTGGACCATCATGGCCTTCGCCGTACTGACCCTGCTGTGGGCCTGTGTCGGCGAAATCGATGTGGTCGCCACCGCCACCGGCAAGATCGTCCCCAGCGGCAAGAGCAAGGTCATCCAGCCCAGCGAAGTGGCGGTGGTCAAGGCCATTCACGTCTATGACGGGCAGACCGTAAAGGCTGGTGAGGTGCTGGTCGAACTGGATACTCAGATCACTGGCGCGGACGTCCAGCGCCTGCAAAGCGACCTGCTGGCCGCACAGGTCGATAGTGCTCGCGCGAGTGCCTTGCTCGAAGCAATTGAAGAGAACCGTGAGCCGACATCCCTCGTCGGCCGCATCCCGCAAGCCTCCGAGTCACAGCAGCTGTCGGCACAGATCTGGCTGAGAGGCCAATATCTGGAGCTGCAAAGCGCATTGCAGCAGAGCGACGCCGAGATCGCCCAGCGCACGGCGGAGATCCAGGCCGCCCGCGCCTGGGTGGCCAAGCTGCAGGAATCGCTGCCCATCGCTCAGCAACTGGCCGCGGACTACAAACGTCTGCTGGACAAGGCCTATATCGCCAAGCATGCCTACCTGGAAAAGGAACAGCAGCGCCTGAATCAGGAGCGTGAGCTGGCCGTGCAGCAAGCCCGCGTGCTGGAGCTACAAGCCGCCAAGCAACAAGCCGAAAGCCGCCGCCAGAGCGTACTGGCGCAGACCCGCCGGGCGATGCTCGACCTGCTACACGAATCCGAACAACGCGCCGCTGCCCTGCAACAGGAACTGAGCAAGGCCGAGCAGCGCAACCGCCTGATGCATCTCACCGCCCCAGTGGACGGTACCGTCCAGCAACTGGCCATCCACACTGCGGGCGGCGTGGTGACCGAAGCGCAGCCGCTGATGGTCATCGTGCCGAGCAATCAGCCGGTGGAGGTCGAAGCCTTGCTGGAGAACAAGGACATCGGTTTCGTGCGGCCGGGGCAGGAGGTAGAGGTCAAGGTGGACACCTTCACCTTCACCAAGTACGGCGTGGTGCACGGCACCGTGCAGAGCATCTCCGACGACGCTATCGAGGACGAGCGCCTGGGACTGGTGTACAGCACGCGGATACAGCTCAAGGAAAACAGCATCCTGGTCGGCAGCCAGCAGGTGCCATTGACGCCGGGAATGTCGATCAGGGCCGAAGTGAAGACGGATAAGAGAAAGGTGATCGATTACTTCCTCAGCCCGTTGCAGCAGTACGTGGACGAGAGCCTGGCAGAGCGCTGACAGCCCGCCCACTAGGAGCCCAAGGAGGGCTGCACATGAATGTGCTTTTTATCCACCAGAACTTTCCTGGCCAGTTCCGCCATATCGCTGCACACCTTGCTCGGCAACCAGGCGTTAATGTACGCGCTATCGGTCGTGAACACGCACCGGGTCTGGCGGGTATACGCCTGTATCGCTATCGCCCACACCGTCAGGCCAGCAAGGAGACCCATCCCTATGCGCGTACCTTCGAGGAGGGTGTGTTGCATGGCCAGCAAGTGCTTCGCCTGCTGCTCGATCTCAAGGCCAAGGGCTACCGCCCGGATGTGATCGTCGCGCACCCCGGCTGGGGTGAAACCCTTTATGCCAAGCAAGCTTTCCCCGATTGCAAGCTGATCCATTTCTGCGAGTACTACTACCACACCGATGGAGCGGATGCAGGCTTTGATCCAGAGTTCCCGCTGACCCTGAATGGTGCCGCGAGCATCCACAGCCGTAACGCATTGCATCTGCTCAACCTGGAGAACTGCGACGCAGCGATTACCCCGACTCGCTGGCAACACAGCCTGCATCCGGCCGCTTACCACGACAAGATCAAGGTGATTCACGAAGGTATCGATACAGCTAATCTCGGCCCTGATCCCGATGCCGTGCTCAGGCTACCCAATGGCCAGCAACTGAAGGCCGGCGACCCGGTGGTAACCTACGTGGCGCGAAATCTGGAGCCGTATCGGGGCTTTCACCAGTTCATGCGGGCCTTGCCTCGCGTGCTGGCCGCGCATCCCACCTGCCAAGTGGTGGTTGTCGGTGGAGATAGCGTGAGCTACGGCAGCAAGCCCCATGATGCTCCCAACTGGCGTATCAAGCTGCTGCGCGAAAATCCTGTCGATCTTAGTCGTGTGCATTTCCTCGGCAAGGTGGATTACGCCACCTATCGCACGGCCTTGCAGGTGTCCGCTGCACATATCTACCTGACCTATCCCTTTGTGTTGTCCTGGTCGCTGCTGGAGGCGTTGGCCTGTGGCTGCCCGGTGATTGCTTCCGACACGGCTCCGGTGCGGGAAGTCATCCAGGATGGAGTCAACGGCTGGTTGGTGGGCTTCTTCGATAAGGATGCGCTGGTTGGGCATATGTTAGAGCTTTTGGCTAATCAGAGTAATAATTTTATGCGGCGTGAGGCTATATCGCAAAGCGTAAAAGTGCGCTACTCGGTTGCCCAAGGTGTCAAAGAATATCTAGAAGATATAGATAAAGCATTGGCTGGTTCCTTGGTTGCCAGTGCTAAAAGAGTTGATGATTTCAATATATTTCTGAATGGCTTAGTAAGTCCAGTGGGCTTGGGAGTGAAAGTTGAACCGTTCTAAAGGAGTGATTCGTATAGTTCTTCTTGTTGCGACCTTGGTGGTTTTTGCGGGGGCTTATATCTCTGTTTATTTTATAAACACCTTTATTAAGTTAGATGCAGGGGTGTGTATTTCTGAGGGGCGAATTCTCGATGATGAAGAGCATAGGCGAGCATTTCTTAGAAGTATGGTTCGGCTAGGGGTTGACAATAGCAATGTTCATAACAATCTCATTGGTACGCAGGCACTCAGAACTGGAATTGTTCATAATTCGCCAGTTTTTGACTTTTTTAGTCTGATAACCGAATTTTCAAAGAATGAACGATCCTTTGAAGATAATTTTTCCATTAATGTTGTGGCTCCTGGGGCTGTCGAATTTGATGTGAATAAAGATCTGCATGAACCGTTTACCTTGGTTGTTTATAGAGTCTCGCCTAGTGGAAGTTCAAGCTTCACAGACTCTAGGAATGTGAATAGAACCAGCGCCCCAAAGGGCTACGCACCTAGCCTGTATGAAAAATATCAAGGCTTTGGGAGGCACTATTACCGCATTGAATATACTTTTGTTCGTGTTGATTGCTGCAGTGAGAGGGCGCAGGGGGAGGACCGCCTTGCGTACATCGAGCGAAAATCCAAAGCATATCTTGGGTCTATAAAATCGCTGGAGAGAGGGCTTGCGGTCCGCACTAGTGTTGCTGCGGCATCTAATTGTGGCGATATTTTGACAGAGAGTAGCGATAACGGCGTTGGGACCAGATCTATTAGATGGATAACGTTCTAGGAGAGAAAGTTATGAGTATGCCAACGATTGAACAGATTGTTTCAAGGTATCTTTTTAATCAGGACACCCCTCCTGCAAATCTCAAGGATGAAAGCTTGATCCGAGCTGAGGGTGCAATAGGTGATCCTGTGTTCGTTGATATGAACGAATTTATGACTGTCGGGGGTGGGAGATTTGCGGGTGTAGAGCGGTTCAATTTTGTACGTAACTTCCTTGGGGCACATGATGACGTATATGCGCCTATGGGAGGAGCTAAACTTCCCCCAGGTGTTTATACACTGGAAGATATATTTGAAGCATATGGGATAGCTCCGGAGAATAGAAAGCTTGCTGTTAGTCAGTACTATTCAGGTGTTTTTGATAGTGATTTTGCAGAGCGGGCCTATGTATTTGGCTCTGGGGAGTATCAGATTAATTCTGATGCTCTGTTTTATGTGAATGAGGACGGGTCTAGGGAAATTGTCGATATATGCGTAGAACCGGTGTCTGATAATTTTGATTATGATGGTGGTGGGGTTCTTGCTCAGATAACAAATAGTCTTACTGAGGGTCATATCGATCCGTCCGGAATTGGTAGGCAAGTTCCTATAATCTTCACTGGCTCTGTTACTGACAAGCAGAGCTTTACTAGTGAGGATTGGTATGCGTTGGATATTAAAAATCGTGCAGTAGGCTTGGCAGAGACGACCAATAAAGCTGCAATAGCTACTAGTGCTCCATATTTCACTGCTCTATTTGCGGCGGTGTTAGGTCGACTCGCCATTAACGACATAATTACCTTTGAGGATGCTGAGGGAAGGTTTGTCGTATATGACGGTAGGGATGTTAATCATAGTGGTGTCGTTGATCCCTACAAGCTAAAAAACTTTACCGAGCTTGTTATGTCTTCTGGTTCGGCAGTTATAGCAGGTAATGGCAATGATACGCTCTATGGAACTAATTACTCAAATGACGAGCTTTATGGTGGTAAAGGGAACGACTATCTCGATGGGCGCGAGGGCGCGGATCGAATGCTTGGCGGTGCAGGGGATGATATTTACGTAGTAGACGATGAGGGTGATGTCGTTATTGAGCAAGCCGGCGAAGGTGTCGACTTGGTTAGGTCAAGCGTTACACATACTCTCGGGGAAAATGTAGAGAATTTGAGGCTGACTGGGGAGGGCAATATAGATGGGTCAGGTAATTCTCTGGATAATGAAATAACAGGTAACTCAGGGAATAACTTTATTAGAGGGGGCGGCGGTGAAGATACGATATATGGAGGGGGTGGCGATGACACTATATTAGGTGGAGTAGAAAAAGTTAATCTCTATGGCGAGTCAGGGAATGATGACCTATATGGTGGTGATGGAGATGACTATCTGAGTGGTGGCATAGGTAATGACTATATTTCTGGTGGTGATGGTCATGACATTATGGATGGGGGCGAAGGGCGGGATACATTGCTTGGTGGCGCGGGTTACGATACTTACTTCGCTGACATGCATGATGTCATTGAGGATGATCCTGAGGGTCGAGGTCAGGTCTTTTTAGGGAAACAACGCCTGACAGGCGGCACTCGTAAAGAGAGTGATCCGGAAAACACCTATCGTGATAATCGTGGCAACGTATATGTATTGAGTGGTAGCACTCTGACGGTTAACGGTGGCCTTACCATACTTAACTATGACAAGGACAAAAGCACATTGCGTATTGTGCTGAGCGATGAAGAGGAGGAGGACGAAACGCCAGATACTGGGCCTGCCGAGAATCGCACTTCTCCTATCGTCATCGACTTGGATGGTGACGGTATTGAGACTTTGGACATTGGTGCGAGCTACTTTGATTTGGATGGCGACGGCCTGAGCGAGATGACCGGATGGGTAAGTCCTGACGATGGGCTGCTGGTACATGATCGCAATGGCGACGGTCGTATCAGCAACGGTACCGAACTGTTTGGCAACCACAGCATCCTGAGCAACGGTCAGACCGCCGAGAATGGCTTCCAAGCTTTGGCCGAGTACGATAACAACGGTGATGGTGTAATCGACGCGCAGGATGCCTCCTACTCCGTGTTGCAAGTCTGGCGCGACCTCAATGGCAACGGCATTAGCGATATAGGCGAGTTGCAGAGCCTGGCCGACGCTGGCGTGCTTTCGATCAGTACTGGTTATACCAACTCTGCCCATACTGATTCCCATGGGCACCAGCATCGTCAAATCGGTACCGTTATGTTGGCCAACGGTACTGCTTCCACAGCAGCGGATGTATGGTTCAAGGTAGACAGTGCCCGACGCGTGAACAGTGGCGATATCGAACTGACCCCGGATATCTATTTCCTGGCCAATGCCAAGGGTTTCGGCAAGGTGCACGATCTGCACCAAGCCATGGCGCTCGACCCTGAACTGAAGACGCTACTGACCCAGTACGTATCGGCTACCAATGCCGCCAGCCGAGATGCCCTGCTCGATAATCTTATCTACCGCTGGGCCGGTGCCGAGGGCGTCGACCCCTATAGTCGCGATCCGAAGAAGGTCTACGGGCACGTGATGGATGCGCGCCAACTGGTAACGCTGGAGAATTTGGTGGGCCGGCCCTACATGGGCGTTTGGTGCTGGGGCGAATATGACCCCAATCCGCATGGTCAGGCTGCTCCGATCCTGGTGGCCGAGTATCTGGAGTTCAAGCGCTTTACCGCCGCGCAGATACTCGCGCAGACCGATTATGCCGAGGAGCTGGGTATCATCAAGTCCGCATTCGGCTCCGATGCTAACGGTATCACCGTGGACTGGAGCAGCCTGCAAGGCACGCTGGAAACCCTCTACGCCAATGGCCAGCTCGACCGAATCGCAGGCGTCATTGGTATTCTGACCGACCTGGGAACCTACTCGCCCAACTACCGAACCAAACGCGATGCTGCCTTCCAGGCCGTGGCTGCTGCGAATCTCGATCTGGCACCGTTCTTCGACTTCTCGACCAAGATTGGCACCACGGTCGGCGACACGCTGTCTGGGATCAACACTGGATCCGTGTTCTACGGTCTCGGTGGCGACGACCGGCTTTACGGTCAGGCCGGCAATGACAGTTATCACTTCGCGCGCGGGCATGGTAACGACACCATTCTCGACCGTGGCGGGTTGGATCAGGTGGTGTTTGGCGAGGGTATCGGTCAAGGAGACCTAACGTTCTCGCGCAATGCCACTACGGTCTGGATACACGTCAAGAATGCAGATGGTAGCGATTCCGGCTCTCTGCGCATTGATAATTTCTTCGACTTCGACGGCACGGTTGATTTCGGCGCGGTCGAACTACTTGTCTTTGCCGATGGTAGTAGCCTGAACCTTGCGCAGATTCTGGACATCTTGACCGCTTCCTCCATCACCGAAGGCAACGACCTTGTGTTCGGCACTATTGCGGGCGACACCATCGATGCCCTGGCGGGCAACGACAGCATCCATGGCCTGGCAGGTGACGACCAGTTGTCCGGTGGCGCTGGCGACGATGTGCTGATGGGCGACGACGGCAATGACACCCTGATCGGTGGCATCGGCAACGACTCGCTGATCGGCGGCCGTGGCAGCGACACCTACTTGTTCGAGATCGGGCATGGCAACGATGTGATCGACAACGCTGCCCAGTCGGCAGGAACCAAGCTCGATCGCGTGGTCTTCGGCCAGGGCATCGATCCTGCCACGGTCAGCGTCGAGCGCAGCGGCAGCCACTTGGTCATCCATACCTCGGCCAGCGACAGCATCCGTTTGACCAACTACTTCTCCGGTGAAGCGGTCAACGGGACGGCCGTCGACGAGATCGTCTTCCACGACGGCACCGTCTGGGCTATCGCGGACATCAAGGGGATGGTGCTGCAGGCCGGCGAAGGCAATGACGTGATCCAGGGCTACGCTTCCGACGACTTGCTGTCCGGCCTGGAAGGCAACGATCAACTGTATGGCAACGCGGGCAACGACACCCTGCTCGGTGGCGACGGTCACGATACGCTCGATGGCGGTACTGGCAACGATGTCTTGCTCGGGGATACCGGTAACGACGTCCTGCGCGGCGGTGAAGGCGACGACTATCTTGACGGTGGTGACGGCAACGATACCCTTGATGGCGGTAGCGGCGACGACACCCTGATCGGGGGCGCGGGTAACGACTACCTGTCCGGTGGTGCGGGCCGCGACACCTTGCAGGGGGGCGACGGCAACGACACACTGCTCGGCGGAGCCGGTGACGACTTCCTGGCTGGCGGTAAGGGCAATGATCGCCTCGATGGCGGCACGGGTACGAACAGCTACTTGTTTGCCCGAGGCGACGGCCAGGATGTGATCGTCGATGCCTACGAGGGTGTGGTCACCATCTATTTGTCCGACCTACCGCTGGACACCCTGGTGTTTCGGCGCAATGGCACCAGCCTGGAGGTTGCCTTCCCCGATAGCCCTGACGACAAACTGTCGTTGTCCGCGTTCTTCCGTGACGAGATTCCGCTCAGTGGCATCCGCCTGCGTAACGGCGAGGGACTGGAGACGCTGATCGAGCCGGCGCAACTGCGCCTGCTCACGCTGGAAGGCACCGAGGCGGCTGACCTGATTCACGCCTATTCCAGCGACGACCTGATCGAAGCCCTCGGTGGCGATGACGTGGTACATGCCGGTGCTGGCAACGACAGCATTTACGGCGGCGACGGCAACGACCGTCTGTACGCTGGCAGTGGCAATGATCTGATCGACGGCGGCACGGGCGATGATCTGATCGATGCCGGCGAGGGTGATGACGTGCTGCATGGCGGCAGTGGCAACGATACCCTGCTTGGTGGCGCCGGCGCTGATGTACTCGATGGCGGTACAGGCGACGACCGGCTGGAGGGTGGCTCGGGTGATGACCTGTATCGTTTCGCCGTCGGTTGGGGCAACGACTTCATCATCGACAGCACTGGTAGCGACAGCGTGCAGTTCACCGGAGTGGCGCCGACGGATCTGCTGTTGCGCCGCGATGGTGTCGATTTGGTGGTGCTCAATCAAGCCACTGGCGACCAACTCCGCATCCAGGGCCAGTTCTCCTACCTGGCCGGTGTGGCCGGGGCGACGGCCATCGAGCAGTTCGTGTTCGACGGTGGCACCACTTGGGACTACGAGGCGATCAAGCTCAAGGCGCTGGAAGGCACCACGCAGCACGACACCATCTACGGTCACGCTGACGATGACACGGTAAATGCCGGAGCCGGGAACGATCTCGTGTACGGCCAGGATGGCAACGACGAGATTCATGGCGGAGAGGGAGCTGACACGCTCTACGGCGGTAACGGAAACGACCTGCTGGTCGGAGGCACTGAAGACGACTTGCTCGATGGCGGTCTGGGCGACGACAGCCTGCACGGTGGTGCTGGTAACGACACGCTACAAGCCGGTGGCGGTGACGATGTGCTTGATGGTGGCACCGGCAATGATCGGCTAGAGGGTGGCGCAGGCAACGACCAGTACCACTTCACCGCAGGCTGGGGCAGCGACCTCATCATCGACAGCGCAGGCAGCGACAGCGTGCAGTTCACCGGCGTGGCGCCGGCCGATCTGCTGCTGCGCCGCGATGGCGTCGATCTGGTGGTGCTCAACCAGACCACCGGCGACCAGTTGCGCATCCAGGGCCAATTCTCCTCCCTGGCCGGTGTGGCGGGAGCGAAGGCTATCGAGCAGTTCGTGTTCGACGGTGGCACCACTTGGGACTACGAGGCGATCAAGCTCAAGGCGCTGGAAGGCACTGGGCAGGACGACATCATCTACGGTCACGCTGACGATGACCTGGTCACTGCGCAGGCTGGCAATGACCTCGTGTACGGTCAGGATGGCAACGACGAGATTCACGGCGGCGATGGCGCCGATACGCTCTACGGCGGCGACGGTGATGACCTGCTCGATGGCGGCACTGGTGACGACCAGCTCGACGGTGGCTGGGGCAACGACACCCTGCAGGGTGGTGAAGGACACGACCTGCTGATCGGTGGCGGTGGCTTTGACGAGCTGTATGGTGGTGCGGGCAACGATACCCTTCAGGGGCATGGTCTGCTCGACGGTGGCGATGGCGACGACCTGCTCGAAGGCAGTGGCGAACTGCTCGGCGGCGTCGGCAACGACACTCTGCTCGGCCAGGGCTTCGACACCCTGCGTGGTGGTGCGGGCGACGACGTGCTGGAAACCTACAGCAATGCCTGGGACCAGGGCAGCAATATCCTGGAAGGTGGCACCGGCAACGATACGCTCTATGGCTCGTTTGGCGACGACACCTACATCTTCAACCTGGGCGACGGCCACGACCTGCTGATCGAACGCCGACCTGGAGAGGCCTACAGCAACATCGAGCCGAGCACCGATACCCTGAGTTTCGGCGCCGGCATTGCCGCAGGCGACCTGGGTTTCGTGCGTCGTGGCAACGACCTGATCATCGAGCATGCCAATGGCAGCGACTCGATCACGGTGCAGAACTGGTTCCAAGAGCCCACCGACCACTTCAAGCTGGAGCATTTCCTGTTCGCCGATGGCAGTGAGCTGAGTCAGGCTGACGTGGAGAACCGGGTGATCTGGCAGGGCACCTCCGGAGTCGACAGTTTCATCGGCTACCGCGACCTCGGCGATCATATCCGTCTGGGCGATGGCGATGACAAGGCCTGGGGGCGTGCTGGCAATGATCTGATCCATGGCGAAGGTGGCAACGACTATCTGGAGGGCGAAGCCGGCAACGACACGTTGTTCGGTGGTAGCGGCAACGACCAGCTCGACGGTGGCGCCGGCGACGATCTGCTGGTCGGCGGCACGGGTGACGACAAGTACATCTATGCCCCGGGCGGAGGCGCAGACGTCATCGACAACAGCGGTGGTGGCTACGACGGAGTGTTCTTCACCAACGGTATCGGTCAGGATCGTCTCACCTTCGGTCGCGACGGCGACGACCTGTTGATCCTGGTCGATGGCGACACGGCCCAGTCGGTACGTGTGCTCGATCACTTCCTGGGGGGCGACAAGGCCATCAGCTACGTGCAGCCCTCTGGGGGCTACCTGCTGACTGCAGAGCGCATCGGCCATATCGTCGCTGCGCAAGGCGTGGCGGGCGATTTCGAGGCGTTGATCGAAGGCACTGCCGCCGGCGAGCAATTGGCCGGTTATGACGGCCGTGACCTGCTGCGTAGCCTGGCGGGCAACGACACGTTGTTCGGCATGGGCGGTGACGACCGGATCGAAGGTGGTGACGGCAACGACTACCTGTCGGGTGGCAACGGCCAGCACAACGGCTCGGGCAACGACCTGCTTATCGGCGGTGCCGGCAACGACATCCTGGCCGGCGAGGATGGCGACGATACCCTGATCGGCGGTGCCGGCGACGATGCCTACTACTATCGCGCGAATGGCGGGGTGGATATCGTCGACAACAGCGGCGGGGGCTTCGATGGTGTGTTCTTTCTGGACGTGCCGCGCAGCCGCTTGAGCTTCCACCGCGATGGCGATGATCTGGTGATCCTGGTCGACAGTGACCTTGGCCAACAAGTACGTGTGACCAACCACTTCCTGGGCAGTGATTACGCTATTGATTACGTGCAGCCGGATGGTGGCAACTACCTGACCACCGCCCAGATCGCGGCACAGCTCACGGCGCTGCCCGATGGTAGCGGTGGCGAAGAACCAGGCGAGCCTGGAGAACCAGGGGAACCGACCGATCCGGGCAATCCGGGTGGGCCGGGAGAACCGCCCGTGGCGGGTGTGGGGGGGGATGACCTGCTGGTTGGCACAGCTGGCAACGACATCCTGCTCGGTGGCGCCGGCAATGACACCTTGAACGGTGCTGCGGGCAACGACACGCTGATCGGTGGAAGCGGTGATGACACCTACGTCTACACTGCCGGCCAGGATGTGATCGAGGAGATTGGTGGCGCCGACACCCTGGTGTTCGCGGGGGGCATCACCTTCAACCAGGTGGCCTCCGGCCTGATGAAGTCGGGCAACGACCTTATCCTGCGGGTCAATGGCAGTACGGCCAACCAGGTTACGCTGAAGGACTTCTTCCTCGGCGGTGACAATCTGGTCGAAACCATCGCTTTCGAGACCGGTGGCCAACTCACTGCGGAACAGATCTTCGGTGCTTTCGGCCTGGCTGTGCCAACCCCGGCTGCGGCCTTCGACGATACCATTCAGGGTTCGACCGGCGATGATGCCGCTCTCGACGGCACGGCGGGCAATGACCTGCTGCAGGGCGGCAATGGTGGCGACGTGCTGTTCGGCGATGCCGGGAACGACCGACTGGAGGGCGGCAATGGCGACGACACCCTGGACGGCGGTACGGGCAACGACACGCTGGTCGGTGGCCGGGGCGACGATACCTACATCTTCGCCGCTGGTGGTGGGCAGGACGTGATCGACAACAGTGGTGGTGGTGCCGATACCCTGCATTTCGAGGGCATCAGCTTCAACCAGGTCGCCAGCGGCCTGATGAAGAGCGGCAACGACCTGGTGCTCAACGTCAGCGGTGGCAGCGACAAGGTGACGATCCGTAACTGGTTCCTTGGTGGCGACTATGTTGTGGACACCATCACCTTCGCCTCAGGAGGGCAACTCACGGCCGCCCAGTTGTTCGGTGCCTTCGGCCTAAGCAACCCCGATCCAATCGGTTCGCCGGTTTACCAGAACCTGCCTGACGAACGTGTGTTTGGCACCGTGCTGGCTGGGCGGTCTGGTGACCAGATCATCCTCGGCTCGTCCGATGACGACATGATCGACGGCGGTGCTGGCAACGACACTCTGCGTGGTAATGTGGGTAACGATTACCTGATCGGTGGGGCAGGGAGCGACACCTACATGTTCGCTCTCGGTGATGGTCAGGATGTGATCAACAATCTGTCCAACACCCCGGATACCGACACTGATGTACTGAGTATCGAAGGTGCTGCCCGAGAGGATCTGTGGCTGTCGCGTAATGGCAATGACTTGGTGATTGATTTGTCGGGCTCGGAAGACAGCATCACCATTCAGGATTGGTATGCAAACTCGGCCCAGCAGCTTGACGTGATCCAGGCAGGTGGTTCGTCGCTATACGCGAATCAGGTGGATAGCCTTGTCAATGCCATGGCTGCTTTCGGTGCACCAGCAGGTGGTGAGCTCGACTTGACGGCAGTGCAGCGTGATCAGCTGAACACGATAATTGCGGCTAATTGGCAGTAACTATTGAAAGAGGAGCCGGTCAGTCGTTTTGGACTGGCTCCTTGCTTTCTGAATGTTCGCTATTGCTAGAAGGAGCTTCAGTTTTTTGCAGCTGTTGTGCATATTCTAGCGACAGTTTTATTCCTTCCTGTCGCTTGATCCAGTGCTTTCCTGAATTCGCTGACCTCTGAAGACCTTGTCGATGTGCCAGATCCCGTTCCTTTGGTAGAGGCCGCTAATGGTTTTTCGCGCCATGGTTTTTCTCCTTGGCGCTCGCTGCGGGAGTGATCATGTCCCTTGGCACCTTCCTTTTCAATGATGGCCCGGTCGATGTAGGCGTCTGCCCAGGCATCCAACTCCTGGCGATCAAAGCCGATGCCTTGCACTCCAACGCGGAATTCCCGCACGTAAGGCCGGACGGTTTTGTTGAATTCTGTGCGGCACATGCCGAGGTAGGCGGGGGCCGCACTGGCTCGCAGGATTCGGGGTGGGCAGGTGCTCAAGCGTGCGGCTATCTGTTCAGATGATGCGGGCATGAATGTCGCCTCCTTATCGGCCCTGATCCGTGCTGCAGATGCTGTCCGCTGCTCGCTGGGCGAACAACGTGGTGGAGGGGGCTGCGGAGGGTTTGGTACAACAACCGTTTTGGCTCGGTTTGACCTGATGGATCGTGGCGTATGGCCTGTCGTTGGCTGGTACGGTGATATCAGGCTTAAGGATTGATGCGTGTCTCCCGAAGAGGTATCCCAGCAACCTAGTTCCAGTCCTGGTGGCCCAGTCAGTCGTGAGGAGATGTACGCAGAGGTGTGGCGGCTTCCCATGACCAAGATCGCGGATCACCACCGTGTTTCTTCCAGCTTCTTGGCGCGCGTGTGTACCCGCATGAATGTCCCGCGGCCGCCGCGTGGTCACTGGGTAAAGCTGGCGAATGAAATATCGAGTCCTAAGCCACCCCTGCCTGAGGCTGGGCCTGGTGACCTTCAGGTTTGGCGCAGGGGAGATGCTCTTGGTGTTGTTTCTCGACCGATACCGAAGGCACCCGCACCGCGCAGAATAGAACCCGAACAGCTCCGCATATCGCGATCAAGGCAGCACCCTGTTGTCGTGGGGGCGTATGAGGTCTTTGAGCAGGGGCGAGTCATCGACCAGGGGTTCCTCAAGCCAGGTAGGCAGCGCCTGGTGGATGTCGTGGTGACCAAGCCTCAGCTTGAGCCGGCCCTGAAACTGGCGAATCAGCTGTTTCTCAAGCTGGAGGCTGCCGGCCATCGCGTGATGTTTGCACCGAGTGACCGGACCTATGCCCGGGCCTCGTTTGATGAGCATGAGCACCCACCCAAGAAACCAAGGCACCGGCATCCGGCGTTGTGGTCACCCTCCAAGCCCACAGTGGTTTTCGTCGGGACGGTTGCCATTGGACTGACGCTGTTTGAAATGACTGAGGAACTGGAAGCGCGGTATATCGATGGAGAGTACATTCCCACTTCCAAGATACCGGCACAGCAACTGCGCCGCTTGAGCTCGTCCTGGAACTGGTCGACTCGTATGGACTTCGCGACCGGCCGCCTATGCATAAGGGCTTTCTGTCCCTACCCAGGTGCTGATTGGGCTCAGAGCTGGAAGGAGGCCAAGCAAAGCACGCTACGTGGTCAGTTGGATGATATTGTCCAGCAGCTCACAGACGCCGCACCTGTGATTGCCCGATTGGTCGAGGAGGCCGAGGAGCAGGCCAGAATTCGGCAGCAGGAGTGGAAGGAGCAGATGCGCCGGCTCGAGGAGAGAGAGCGGATTCGACGGCAGAACGAGGCAAGGGAGCAGGCGAGGGCTGATTTGCTGAGTGCCATCAGGCAGTGGGATGACATAAAGCGGATCCAGGCCTTTTTCAGTGATGCGGAGAACTCCGTATCGAATCTGCCCGAAGCTGCGCGATGCATTGCTATGGATAAGCTCGCCCAAGCGCGTGAGCTTGTTGGCGAGCTGGATCCGCTACAGGCTTTGCTGGAATGGAAGGGGCCTCAAGAGCGCTGAGACTAATGCTGTCTGGGTTTACGAAATGCGGGAAATGCTCACTGATGGTGAGCATTTTCTGGATTTTCTAAACCTGTCGACCCGGAGGTATGTGCCTGCCCCCTAGTGTGTATTCAACGTCCGTGACGTCGACCGATGCCTGCGTCAGTCGAGGCGCTTGCGGATTTCGTTGAATGCCCGCTGAATTATTCTCTGCTGATTGGGATCGATCTCAAGTTCATTGCATAGTGAAGACCACCCGGAGAGCACATCAAGGGTCTGCTCGATGTAAAGATCCGGATCCAGATAGCGGAAAGCAGAGCAGACTTGTTTGAGGTTTTTACGTGTTGCCAGTCCGGAGCCGTTGAAAGAGGTAGTGTGTTCGTCCGCGAAACCCTGAACAGGGGCGTAGGTCAGGTCATAGGCCGGAGCTAATGTCCACCGTCCTTGGTCGTGTAGAAATGCGAAGTTCTTGGCGTGATCATCATGGTTGTGGGTCAACGCGTTAAAAACCATGAGTCTTGCCATGCGCTCTACCTCCGCTGCATGGTTGGTGACCGCGTGGGTTGTTTTCAAGAGATCTGAATAGTCCAGTGAGGGCACGCGGTGATCTGCATAGAGAATACCGCTGGCAGTCATCATGTGGAGTTTGCGATTGCCGTGTCGGTCGAAACGTTGGGCAGCAAAGAATCGCTCGGTGCCGTTTGCAGAGCTGACTGTGAGCAAGTCGCTCGCAGCCATCTTCACTCCAGCACGTTCTGCCAAGAGCGCGTAGGCATATTCGATGGTGCCGGTATCACGATGTTCGGTTGGTGATCGGAATTTCACTAGCCAGTGTTGGTAGCCTGCTGGGAGCTGCTGGAAAGATGTATTGCATTGTTTTCTGTCTGGGGACAGTGCAACGACGACCTTGGGGCGAGCGCCGGCAGGGGAGCCACCAGCGAGGCGCAGAGCATCAAGAATGGACGAGGTGTCTCCTTCGTAGACCGCCTGGGACTCCTGGTAGAGCTGGGCCAGATCAATATCATCTTCACCGGTGGCGTGCTCAAGCACCGGGCAATATTCCAGTGCACCCATGCCCCTGTCTGCCATGTAAGCCAGCCGATCGAGCGGGGAAATGTGTCTACGGTCTATGCCATGATTGGCAAGGAAATAACGATCCATTAGCAGCATGCCCCATCCGTCTGGGAGGGAGTCGGCAAGCGCGCCTGGTAGGCCTGCGAAAAGGACTGGATCAGCCGCTTTCTGGGGTTGGGTTGTGAAGTCCATGTTCAGGGGTGACAGATTGAAGCCTTGCGCCACCCACTGTGGATGATAGGCAAAGTAGATACCCTGTCGACTGGCAACCAGCTCACCGACCGGCGTGCCTGCGAGCAATACCTCTACGGTGTTGATGGATTTCATTGGCGCCCCCGGGTACGTCCTGTTTGTTTGATTTCTTCAAGCGAGACAGGCCGCTCATGCTTGAACAGTTCGGCGATTTGGCGTGTGGCACCAAGTGCTGTAGCGATGAGCACCAGAGCATCAAGGGTGATCTGCCCAGTGGACTCGAATCGCTTGATGGTCGATTCTGAAACACCCGCCATCTTCGCCAAGGATTTGCGGGAGAGGTTCTGTGCGAGTCGCGCTTCTCGAGCGTTGGCGCCGATCTTCTGGGCCAGTTCGCCTGGAGCGAGCAGAGAATGGGTTAGGGCCAAGGATAAGCCTCGTATAATGGTTCATTTTAGATCCATTATACGTCATTATGGCTATTATTGGTTCAAATATGGCCTATTGTTTTTGCCTGACCTAGGTTGATCTGGGGTGGAGAGACCGCAGGCCCTGGCCTTCAATGCTCAAGCGGACTGTGCTGTCATAAGTCTGTTCCAGTCATCAATCCGCATGATCGTGAGGATTAAAGGTGGTGGACCATAGATAGCATTGAAAACCTCACGATCTTGAGGATTTTTATCAATTCAGTTGGGTGCATAAGAAAATCCACTTTCCGCTATTCAGCGTGGATCGGTGGTTTGTGGCGCAGCGGGTAGTGCAGGCTTGTTATTTCTTTTGAATACCCTATCCCTCGCCATGAAAGCTTCCAGCATGTGCGGGATGAGCGTCAGAGCGTCGACCTCTTCGCCATAGGTATGCGAGTGCAGCGCCGCGTAGCGCTCGAGGTCAGCCTTCAGGCTGGCCGGGCAGGTGAAGGTCAGCTTCAGGTTCTCGGTTTTCGGCAGCGGGCCGAGGCGCAGCTTGGTCGTGCTCATTGCGGGGTTCTCTGTTGAGTGGAGAAAGGTTGAAAGGGGCGCAGTACCAGGTCGCGGTTGACGATTACGCGCAGGGGCAGCCCAGGGCGCTGGGTCAGCGTGGGCTGGATATCGAGGTTGCGGCGGGTGACCTCCTGGCCGACCTGGTTCACTGTGTCCTGCAGGCTGTCGCGCCCGGCGATGATGACGCGGTCGCCGTCGGTGCGGTTGGCCGGTGCCGCCAACTCGGCACCGATGCCCAGTAGGCTGGTCATGGCCGCGCCGGCGACGATCCGATTCCAGTGCCAGTCGACACTATCCTCGAGGCCGGCATAGCCGGCGGCGTCGGTTCCGACCAGGTTGTCGAGCTGGAAGGACGAGGTGTCCGGCAAGATCACCCGCTGCCATACCACCTGCACGCGGCTCTGCCCGTAGTTCACCTGGCTGTTGTAGCGGCCCAGCAGGCGCGCGCCTTGGGGGATCAGCACGTGCTCACCGGTGGCACTGTCGTAGACCGGCTCGGTCACCGTGGCGATCACGTCGCCGGGTAGATCCGACTTGATGCCAGTTACCAGTGCTGCCGCGATGATGGTGCCGGCCATCACCTGGTAGGGCGACTCAGGCATCTGCAGCAATCCGGAATTACGGATTTGTGCGTTTACGGATTTACTGAGAAACGCCTCGTTCCGCTCCTGCTGCGTTGGTGTTCCTGCGGCGGCTACTGCGCCTGACGAAGCCATACCCAGAGCCGGGGAATCGAGTTGAGCGCCACCACCAGATGCGATATTCGATTTCCGCGCGCTGCTGGTCTGGAAAAACACCGAGGACTGCGCTGCTTCCTCGGCTTCCTTGAGCAGGGCCAGGCGCTCTGCTTCGGCGGCATCTGGCCCATGTCCATAACCTTGCGCGTGCC
>JAEYXX010000099.1 GCA_023431055.1 Pseudomonadota bacterium | reverse complement strand
ACCTGGTGCTGGTCACCCACAATACCCGTGGTCAACTGCCTCGCGATGAACTGGAAAAAGGTACCTGCGACCTGGCCATCGCCGGCTTCTACAAGGACCTACCGGGAACGTTCCATCAGCAGCGCCTGCTCAGCGAGGACTTCGTCGTGCTCGCCGCGCACGACAATCCGCGCCTCGCGGACGGCCTGGACCTGCAGCGTTTCGTCACCTGCGAGCACCTGATCACCACGTTGACGGGGGATCTTGAGGGAGTGGTGGACAGAGCGTTGCAGCAAAGGGGGCTGCAGCGACGGATCGCTGCCGGCCTGTCCAGCTTCGTCGCGCCAGCGCGTCTGCTGCGTGGCAGTGACCTGTTGCTCACCTGCCTCCGCTCGCTGGCTGAAGAGGCGGTTGCCCGTGACCCCGAACTGCGCATGCATCCACTGCCACTGGCGTTGCCGCGCGTCGAGGTGATGCAGATCTGGCATGAGCGTACCCATACCGATCCGTTGCGTAGCTGGTTTCGCCGTCAGGTGCAGGCAGTCGCGCAGCACGCCACTCAGGAGAGCGGCCAGTGAAACAGTACGGGCTGCCGACTGCTTAGCCGGCCAGGCCCGCCGCCCTTGCGCGTGCTGCGTGCAGCTTCTTGTAGCTGTCGATCAGCCGCAGGTGCTTGTCCAGCCCTTCGAGTTTCATGCTGGTCGGCGTCAGGCCATGGAAGCGCACGCTGCCGTTTACCGAGCCGATCACCGCGTCCATGCGCTCGTTGCCGAACATCCGCAGCAGGTTGTGTTCGTAGTTGGTCAGCTCCAGCTCGTCGTCCAGCTGGATCTCCAGCACGGCGTTGACAGCCTGATAAAACAGGCCGCGCTCGACGGTGTTGTCGTTGTACTGCAGGAAGGCTTCGACCAGCTCCTTGGCGTCGTCGTATTTCTTCAGCGCCAGGTTGATCAAGAGCTTCAGCTCGAGAATGGTCAGTTGCCCCCACACCGTGTTGTCGTCGAACTCGATGCCGATCAGCGTGGTGATGTCGGTGTAGTCGTCGACCTCGGTGTTATTGAGGTTGCGCAGCAGCGATTTGAGTTCGCGGTCGCTCAGGGCGTGCAGGTTGAGGATGTCCTTGCGGAACAGCAGGGCCTTGTTGGTGTTGTCCCAGATCAGATCCTCGACCGGGTAGATCTCCGAATAGCCCGGCACCAGAATGCGGCAGGCGTTGGCGCCGAGGTCGCTGTAGGTGGCCACGTAGACCTCCTTGCCCATGTCCTCGAGGATGCCGAACAGGGTCGCGGCTTCCTGCTCATTCGAGTCGCTGCCCTCGCCGGAGAAGTCCCACTCGACGAATTCGAAGTCCGGCTTGGCGCCGAAGAAGCGCCACGACACCACGCCGCTGGAGTCGATGAAGTGCTCGACGAAGTTGTTCGGCTCGGTCAGCGCCAGGCTGTCGAAGGTCGGCTGCGGCAGATCGTTGAGGCCCTCGAAACTGCGGCCCTGGAGCAGTTCGGTGAGGCTGCGCTCCAGCGCCACTTCCAGGCTCGGGTGCGCGCCGAAGGAGGCGAACACGCCGCCGGTGCGCGGGTTCATCAGGGTCACGCACATCACTGGGAATTCACCGCCCATCGAGGCATCTTTGACCAGTACCGGAAAGCCTTGCTCCTCCAGACCCTGGATGCCGGCGACGATGGTCGGGTACTTGGCCAGCACGTCCTGCGGCACATCCGGCAGGCACAGCTCGTTCTCCAGAATCTCGCGCTTGACCGCGCGCTCGAAGATTTCCGACAGGCACTGCACCTGGGCCTCGGCCAGGGTGTTGCCGGCGCTCATGCCGTTGGACAGGTACAGGTTCTCGATCAGGTTGGACGGGAAATACACCGTCTCGCCATCGCTCTGGCGCACGAAGGGCAGCGAGCAGATGCCGCGCGCGGTGTTGCCCGAGTTGGTGTCGAACAGGTGAGAGGCGCGCAGCTCGCCGTCCGGATCGAAGATGGCCCGGCAATGCGCGTCGAGGATTTCCTCGGGCAGCGCATCCTTCGGCCCCGGCTTGAACCAGCGCTCGTTGGGGTAATGGACGAACTCGGCGCTCGCGATGTCCTCGCCCCAGAACTGGTCGTTGTAGAAGAAGTTGCAGTTCAGCCGCTCGATGAACTCGCCCAGCGCCGAGGCCAGGGCGCTCACCTTGGTCGCGCCCTTGCCGTTGGTGAAGCACAGGTTCGACTGCGCGTCGCGGATATGCAGCGACCATACGTTGGGCACGATGTTGCGCCAGGAGGCGATCTCGATCTTCATCCCCAGCTCGGCGAGGATGCCCGACATGTTGGCGATGGTCTGCTCCAGCGGCAGGTCCTTGCCCGGGATGTAGGTGGTGGTGTCACTCACCGGCATCAGCAGCGCCTGGGCATCGGCGTCGAGGTTGTCGACTTCCTCGATGATGAACTCGGGACCCTGCTGCACCACCTTCTTCACCGTGCAGCGGTCGATGGAGCGCAGGATGCCTTGGCGGTCTTTCTCGGAAATGTCCGCCGGCAGTTCGACCTGGATCTTGAAGATCTGCGCGTAGCGGTTTTCCGGGTCGACGATGTTGTTCTGCGACAGGCGGATGTTCTCGGTGGGAATGTCGCGCGTCTGGCAGTACAGCTTGACGAAGTACGCCGCGCACAGCGCCGAGGAGGCCAGGAAATAGTCGAACGGCCCCGGCGCCGAGCCATCGCCCTTGTAGCGGATCGGCTGATCGGCGATCACCGTGAAGTCATCGAACTTGGCTTCGAGGCGAAGGTTGTCGAGAAAATTGACCTTGATTTCCATGAGGCAATACCAGCGAGCGAAACAAAATGGCCGCCATTATCCGGGTTTTCTGCGGCCTGTCTTGCTTGGTCTTGGACTATGGGCGAGCGCCGGACCGGCGGCGGGCAGCTCGTCATTTTCCCTCGAGAGGCTGCTTCTTTCTTCGCGTACCTTTGCAGCCGCTCGACGTGGAGCGGCGCCACCATCGGCAGACCGCTGGCCGTGCGCCTGGCCCCATTCGCCTCGGCGCTGGCCTTGATCACGGACAGGTCAGGCTGCTGACGCCGCCTTTGGCCGTGACGGGCGCCACTGTCAGAGCGAGTTGGACGTGGTTATTCGTGACCACCGGAAGCGTCACCGCCAGCTCACAAAGGTTTGATTCCGCCTTGAAACAGTTTTGGGACATCGCTATCCCTGAAAACACAAAACCCCTGACTCTCATGAAGAAAATCAGGGGTTTATGCTTGCTTCAATTGGCCGGGGGGAGTTGAACACGAGCAGCGCCCTGCGAAGCGGGAACTAGTTCCTGAGGTTGAGGCACTTTAATGCCTTATTCTGTGGCTAAGATGATTTTTTAGGCATTGAATTGCCTTTTTGTGCGTGTGCGTCTACTGTTTGGGCATTAAAGTGCCGGTGACTGATATGCACAATCTTACTCTGCAGGTTTATAGGGATGGCCAGTGGCGCAATGCCATGGAGCTCCGTTTCGAGCAGCCCGAGGAAGGGCTGGAGGGTGCCTGTGCTTATGGCTACCAGCAGGGCTATCTGGTTGACTCCTTGGAGTCTGTAGGCACTCGGCTGAATGTGGCTGTCAGTGCAGCTTACCCTCTCGGATGGGATTCTTGGCGAAATAAGAAGGCGCCTGCGTTTCTCTTCGACATCCTGCCATCAGGTGCAGCAAGACGCTTTCTACTGAAGCGTTTGGGCGGCGAGCGGCCCGAGGGTCTCAACCTTGATCTCTACCTTCTTGGGCGTTGCACACCTGCGCCAATTGGCAATCTGCGTATCAAGGAGTCCGTCGAGGCGATTGCGGGCAGCCCTGTGCTCGGTTTTACGCGCGATGAGGTTATTAGTCGGGACTCACGATTCCTGGAGTACGCGTATGAACAGGGCGCAGCGATTGGTGGGGCGACAGGTGCTGGCGGTGAGGCCCCCAAGCTGTTGCTGACTGAAGATCGTCAGGGCGCCCTGCATCCAGATGCCGTGCTGCCCGATGCAGATGCCGTCCAGCACTGGTTTGTGAAGTTCGCGCGTAACAAAGCCAGCCAGACCGATCAGGACATTCTGCGCAGCGAGTATTGCTTCTATCGTGCCGTCCAGCAGCTCGGAATGGACACGGTTGTAGCTGAAGGGCTGGCATTGGAGGAGGGCAATAAGCCCAGTCTCTGGATGCATCGCTTTGATCGGGAGATTAGCCCCGCAGGGGTTGGCCGAACTGCCGTTGAGTCCATGTACTCGCTATGCGGCGTAACCGAGGCTGGCAGTTACATGCTGCACACGCAAGTACTGGGGAAGCTGGTCGAGCTATGGCGAGCTGTTGGGCAGGAACAGCAGGTCGGTGATCTGGTGTTTGAATACATGCGGCGTGATCTGCTGAACCAGATCCTCGGAAATTCAGACAACCATGGACGTAACACCGCGATTCTCCGCTGCGAGCAGGGGGTTCGGTTGGCGCCAATCTACGATCTGGCTCCGATGGTCATGGACGAGGAGGGTGTTACGCGTACGACGAAGTGGCCAAAGCACATCGAGCTTGCTGGAGAGGTCAACTGGAGAGCGGCCTGTGATGAGGCTGCAGAGTGGGTTGATGCCGATGAGCTGTTCCAACGGTTGCGATTGGCGGCTCAGGACTTGCTCGCGCTACCTGATTTACTGAGTGCACAAAGGCTTCCCGATTCAACGATGAGTCACCCGCGTATAGCCCTGAGAAATCTCCAGCAGCGGATGCTTCAGTGGGGGTTGGTCTAAATGGACATTCTTGAGCGCAATCGCATTTTGAATGAGCTGCAGCAGCAGTTGGCTAGCGGCGAGATCACGATTGGAGGAGCAGTGCGACGCCTGCGCAAGGAAGTGACTGGCTTGCAGCAGGCCAGATTTGCACAGATGTGCAAGTTGTCATTGCGCGCCTTGCGACAGCTGGAGCTGGATGAGAGCAATCCGACGGTTCAGACTCTGAACAGCGTGTTTAATCCCTTTGGCATGCAGGTCGGCATTGTGCCGAAGACTCCGCGTTGAGCTGCGGCTGCATGCTGGTTCTTAAGGCTGGATGAGCGCTGGAGAAAACACATGGATTATTCATCGCTGCTCTCTAGGGTCACACAGGTGGTCACTAGGGCAGGCGAGCTTCTAGTCGCAGAGTGGCAGCGTCCTGAGGGACCTCGTGGTGCAGGTGATAAAGCGGATGTTGATGTAGAAATCGAGGCTCTATTGCGGCCTTGCCTGCTGGATCTTTTGGATGGAGATTTCTGGGGCGAGGAAACAGGGCATTCGTTGACCGGTGCCCCGCTCTGCTGGGTGGTGGATCCTAACGACGGGACTGCTGACTTTCTGAAGGGATTCAAGGGCTCTGCCATTTCGGTAGGACTTCTTGAAAATGCTCAGTTTTGGGCCAGGACGTGATCTTCCAGATTGAACGAGTAGAACAGGCGCTGCTGTCCTCCCGGTAACTGCCCCATCATGCTGTTCGCCCCCACGCTCGCTGACAGAGCAATTTTTGCCAACGGCATGGGGAGGTCGCTACTTTTTCAACAGAATCGGCCAATAGCGGACGATTGGCTGGCAGGTATGCATCGCTATGTCCCCAGGCCTTGGGGAAATAGCTCGGGGTTTGAGAAAGCCTGCTTAAGATGGTCGTACACCAATCGCACCCGCTTCGATAGGGTGTAGTCCTTTTCTTTGGGCTTTGCGGCTTTGACCTTCAGGTCTGAAAGGCGCGTTGTTGCGGCACCCATGGTGTACTCCAGTGCGATATGTGTATTCCAAAAAATACCGGCTTAGGGCTTGGAATACAATTTGGAATACACGAAGGCATGGATGCAGTTAGACGTCTTTGTACGCCTATGACGCTGAAAGCCCCGTATTTGCTGGGTTTCAGCCACAAAAAAAGACGTCCGTGGACGTCTTTAGATGTTGTAATGGTGGAGCCGGGGGGATTTGAACCCCCGTCCGCCAGCTCTCCGCTATTGGTTCTACATGCTTAGCCATCTCTATTGAGTTAACTCCGCGCCGCCCGAGTGGCAGGGTGCTTGGAGCGAGCTGCATGAGTTTTAGCCGTTACGTCTGCAGCGAACTTGGCGGCGATCCTGTTCTATATGACTGACCAGATCTTCGGGTTTACAGGCATCCCCTAGGGTCAGCTGGCGCCCTTAGGCGGCCAGAGCGTAGTTGTCGTCGTTGGCAACTATGAAGTTGTGGCAGCGGATTTACGAGAACTGTCACCTACTCGGCATGCCCCTCAAGTTTCGCTACCGGCGTCGAATCCTAATCGGCCCCAAAACTTTCGTGGTTACAGCTAGGACGCGAAGTCTACGCCAAAGGTTCCTCAGCGTCGACTGCGGATTCCGTCGCGGGAAGCTATGATGGCCCTTCGCGTCTGCCCGCGACCTCTGTAAAGGAGCCGTAATGCCTAGTTCTAGCCGCTACCCTCTGCGTCAGTGGATCTGGCGAGCGTTCGTGCAAAGCGCGCTGATCCCGCTGATTCTCGTGGAGTCGGTGCTGATCGCGGTGTATCTGCTGAGTAACCAGGCGATTCGCGACGCTCAGGTCAAGCATCTGCAGGAAACGGCGGTGAAGGATCTGGCCAGCGCGGCCTTACGTGAGGGGCAGATCATCGACGGGCGCCTGCGCTCGATCGAGTCGCTGGTGCAGGTGTTCCGCGATGCTACGTACGAGGCCCTGCTCGATACCGATTTCCAGCCCGACGCGCTCGAGCGCCAGCGCCATGCGGTGACGGATAGCGGCGTCTTCTACACCCGTAGCGATGACGGCCGTGCAGCCTCTTTCTATGCCAACAGCACGCCGCTGGCGCAGCAGGATCACGCCAAGGTCATGCGTCTGTCGCAGATCGATCCGCTGATGCGTTCGATCCAGAAGTCCAACCCTCTGGTGGCCGCGCTCTATTTCAACACCTGGGACAGCTATAACCGCATCTATCCCTGGTTCGATACGCCCGCGCAGTATCCCCATGACATGGTGATACCCGATTACAACTTCTATTACCTCGCTGACGCTCAGCACAACCCGCAGCGCAAGGTGATGTGGACTGAGGTGTACCTTGATCCGGCCGGTCTCGGCTGGATGCTCTCGGCCATCGCGCCGGTGTATCGCGATGATTTTCTCGAAGGGGTGGTCGGCCTGGACGTGACCGTGGGTCAGGTACTGGGCGAGATTGCCGAACTCAACGTGCCGTGGCAGGGCTACGCGATGCTGGTCAGCCATGACCACAACATCATGGCACTGCCAAAGGCCGGTGAGCTGGATTTCGGCCTGCGCGAGCTGACCCAGTATTCCTACGATGAGGCCGTGCGCCGTGAGGTGCTCAAGCCCGAGGACTTCAACCTGGCCAAGCGTGAGGGCATGGCGCCGTTGCTGCAGGCGATGAACGACGGCAACGGCAACGTTCAGGAAGTGGTGCTCGGCGGGCGCAAGCAACTGGTGGCCTGGAGCGAGATTCCGCAAACCGGCTGGCGCTTGCTGCTGGTGGTGGATGAGGAGCAGATCTTCCATGACACCAATCAGCTGGCCGAGCGTTACATGCACATCGGCTACCTGCTGATCGCCGGTCTGGCCGCGTTCTATCTGCTGTTCTTCGCCCTGATGTGGCTGCGCTCGCGCAACCTGAGCAATCAGTTGGCCGAGCCTATCGACGGCATCGTCGACATGGCCGCCAGCCTGGGGCAGGGCAAGTACCTGCCCGCCGCGCCGGACAGTCACATCGCCGAGGTCAGCCGCCTGGCCGAGGCCGTGCAGCATGCCGGCAAACAGCTCAAGGCCAGTGAGCATGAGCGTCAGGAGGCGCAGAGCATTCTGCAGCTGGTGCTCGATAGCACCACCGAAAGCCTCTGGCAGATCGACAGCCGTGATCTCACCATCGATCTCAGCGAGCGCTTCGTGCGGCGTTTTGGCCTGGGTGCGAACCACCTGACGCTGAGCGAATTCAACCAGCGCGTACACCCCGATGATCTGGAGCGCCTGCGCCACCTGCGCAAGCTCTTTGCCGACAACGGCGAGGAATATTTCGACGCCGAGTATCGCTATCTCGACTGCCGCGGCGAGTACGTCTGGCTGCTCAGTCGAGGCAAGGTCCTGTTGCGTGACGACAGCGGCTGGCCGCTACGCATCGCCGGTACGCATGTCGACATCACCCGGCTCAAGCAGGTGCAGGATGAGCTGCGCCATGCCAGCCTCGAGGCGCTCGCCGCCAGCCAGGCCAAGAGTCGTTTCCTGTCGAGCATGAGTCATGAGCTGCGCACGCCACTCAACGCCATCCATGGATTCGCCCAATTGATCGAAATGGAGGCGCAGGACAAGCCCGACGCCAAACTGGAGACCGATTACTCGCGCGAAATCGTCAACGCCAGCCGCCACCTCACCTCGCTGGTGGACGATATTCTCGATCTGTCGAGCATCGAAAGCCGGCGCCAGCAGCTGCAACTGCAACCGATCGAAATCGGCGCGCTGCTCAGGGGCTGTGCCGAGCTGGTGCAGCCCGAAGTGCAGCAGAAACAGCTGCAGTTGCAGGTCATGGAGGCGGCCGATCCTCCGTTGTTCGTGCAGGGTGATCCGCGTCGGTTGCGGCAGATCCTGCTCAACCTGCTGTCCAACGCGATCAAGTACAACAGCCCGCGCGGCATGATTCGCCTGGGCTACGAGGTACGCGCCGATTGCGTGCGTTTGTGGGTCGACGATACCGGGCCGGGGTTATCGAGCGAGCAGCTGGCGCAGCTGTTTCAGCCGTTCCAGCGTCTCGGCCGCGAGAGCTCGAACATTCCTGGCACCGGTATTGGTTTGGTGCTGTGTCGCGAGCTGGCCACGCTGATGGACGGCGAGATCGGCGTACGCAGTGAGCCAGGAGTGGGCAGTCGTTTCTGGCTTGACATACCCAGCGCGGCCAGTCCCGAAGAGGTACGCGATGACACGGTCGATGCGCCGAGACAAGCGACGCGCAGCCTGGTGCAGGTGCTGTGTGTGGAGGATCATCCGGCCTGCATGAAGATCCTCCAGGCGTCGCTGCGAGAGTTCGCCGAGGTCCGCGGTGTGAGTTCCTGTCAGCGGGCGTTGGCCGAATTGCACGACAGCGACCCGGCGCTGGTGTTGCTGGATATCGACCTGCCTGACGGCAGCGGCCTGGAGATACTCGACGCCATGCGCGCCGAGCCGCGTTTACGAGGCGTGCCGGTAATGGTGATCAGCGCGGTAGCCGATGATCGCCTGTTCGAGGATGCCAGAGCGCGCGGCGCCAGCGCTTGCCTGAGCAAGCCGGTGGATCTGCAGGAGGTCAGGCAGGTGGCGCTGGGCTTGCTGTACAGCGGCTATTGAGCGAGCCCAGCGGGATTCATTCGCTGGCAGCCAGCAGGTCGAGGGCTTCGCCCAGCACCTTGACCGACTCGGCATGATCGCCGGCCTTGTGCAGCGCTTCGCCTTCGGCGCGCAGCTCCTGCACCTTGGCCAGCACCTCGGGGTCGGCGGGCGGATCGCTTTGCAGCAGCGCGTCGATCTTGGCCATGTCCTGCGGACAATGCATGGCCCACAGCGGCAGGCTGATCAGGGTTGCGACGAGAAACATGAGCGTGCGACGCATGGCGACTCTCCTGAAACGGGTTAGGGGAATCTCAGTATAGGAGAGCTTAGAGCCTTCGGCGCCTGACGGGTTTCAGCGACGCCGCAGTTCCACCTGCAGGACGCGTTCATTGGTTTGGGTGCAGGTAATGGCTACATCCAGGAAGTGCTGGATCACCTGCATGTTGCTATCCAGATGTTCGCTCATGTGCGTTGTGCTGAAGCTGCCGCCTCCGGCCATGGCCAGTGGCAGGAGCAACTGATCGGCTAGGTGCTCGGCCACGGCTGCGCCGCTGTGCAGCCACTGCCGCGCCTGCTCCACAGCCTGATCCGCGACCTGCTCGGCACGCACGCTGCTCTGGCCGATGCTGCTGAATACCTCGGTAACGTGCTCGCAGGCGATTTCCAGCAGCAACACGTTGCCCGGGCCGATCTGCTTGTCCAGCCAGATGCCTTTCAGTGCCTGTTCCGGCCACTTCATGCGCTTGCCGACACGCGCCAGCTCGCGCTCGGCCACATGGCCTGGCACATCCGCCACTATGGCAGTGGCCAGCTGATTGTGAGCGACGCCAGGCGCCTTCAGGTGCAGAGGGCTTAGCATCGACGGCACGACCTGCAGCTCGATTGCACCGCCACCGGCCGGTGCGAAGCCGTGTCGCAGCAGTTCGATCTCCACCTGCGCGCCCATGCGCCGGAGCAGCGGCAGCCAGGCCCGTTCGAGAAACTCGAAGGGCGGCGCCAGTGGATTGTGCGTGCCGCCGCTGATGCGTACCCGGCTGGGCTGGTCGGCTTGCAGCAGGGCGGGCAGCAGTGTCTGCATCACCAGGCTGCAGCTACCTGCGGTGCCGATGGCGAAGTCATAGTCGCCACCCTGGATCGCAGCGGGCGCAAAACTCAGGCTCTGCGAGCCGAGCTGCGCGCCTTCCACGCGGGCCGAGCTGATCTGCGCGGCCGCCGTTACAGCCGTGAGATGCTGACGCAGCAGGCCTGGGCGGCTGCGCTTGGCGCGGATGTTGTGAATGCGAAACGGCTTGCCGGTGATCATCGACAGGCTCAGCGCGCTGCGCAGTATCTGGCCGCCGCCGATGGCGCCGTCCAGCTCGATAAGGTCCTTGTTCATCTGTTAATCCTTGGTGATCGTTTCCACGCTATGCGTACGGTGGATATTGGATCGGTAGCCTGGGTTGAGTTCGCGACGCTATGGGGCATCCCCGGAGGGCGCTTCGCTCGAGCCAGGCTACGAGCTGTACTTGGCTCAGGCGTAGCGTTTCACCGTCTCGCGCAGGTAGGCGTCGAGCAGACCGCTGTCTGCGCGAGTGCGCGGCAGGCTCGGCACTGGCTGTTCCAGTTGCGTTTCGATGAACGCATGCAGGGCGGGGCGACGCGGGCCATAGGCGGACTCGTCGGCGCTGCGCTTGAGGGTCAGCAGTTCGTCCACCTCAGCCAGCAGTGCTGGATCGTCTACCGTCTGCAGCAGCTCGGCAAAGGTCATCGGCGGCCGGCCACGGCCCTGGTCGATCCACAGCACAGCGAGCAGCGGGCGCAGCACGTAGAAGTACTTCTTGAAACGCACCGTCTCATCCTGCAGGTAGCCGCGGAAGTTCTTCCTGGCCATCGACAGGTAGTGATTGCGCGCTGCCGGCGGGCTATAGAAGTGCTCGGCCAGCTCGCGCAGGCGCGCCGTTGACTCGTCTTCCTGGCGATACACCAGCGGCGAGTCGAGCCACTCCAGCAGCGTCGGGTTGGATTTGCGCAGCAGGCCCAGGGTCTTGCGCAGTTCCCAGCCGCTGACATCCAGTTCGTCGTCCAGTGGTCGTTCGATCACGTCACGCGGCGCGTCGACCTGGACGAACCAGCCGGGCTTCTCCACATAGACGAAGCGCACGTCGTAATCGCTGTCCGGCGAGGCGAAGCCCCAGGCGCGGCTGCCCGATTCGCAGGCATACAGCACCTTGACGTTGCGCTCGCGCTCGAGCCGCTCGAGTTCTTCCAACACCCGCGCGCGCATGGCGTCGCTGAGTGGGTGGTGTTGTTGCATGTCCATTTTGTTCCATCTTGTTCAATCGGTGGTGCTGGCGATCAGCGTGCGGCGCATCGAGTTTAAGATCGTCAGACACCGTGTGCTCCAATGCTCCGGGTTTTCGTCAGTATGCCGCTCCGTCATGTCAGACGGAGTGTGCAGCCGCCTGGCAGTGCGCCGCTGTTCTCCAGAGCTCGAACCCGCTCAATCAACCGTTCTCGGTCGGCTTTTGTCGTGGTCGGATCGATCATCAGGTACTGCTGCTGGCACCAGTTGGCGATCCAATCCAGCCAGGTGTCCTGCTCGTCAGGACTGGCGTCCAGGCGCTGTAGCAGGTAAGCCAGTTGCTGCCAGCGCGGACGCAGGCGCATCAGGGCTTGGCGTCGCGTTGCTGGCAGGCGGTGCCAGTCGCGGTCGAGCCGGGCGTCGAGCGCACTCGCCAGCGCTGCCCAGGGTTGTCTGCAAAGACCCTCCAGTGCCTTGGCGAAAACCTTGTCCGCAGGATCGTCCAGCGCTGCCAAGCGATCACTCAGCTGGGCGTCATCGAGACCCGCCACGGCGGCCAGGCGTACGCTGCTCAGCGGCGAGCGTAGAGCGGCGTCGCGCCATACTTCGTCCAGGGCAACGCCCAGCTCGCTGGCCAGGCCAAGCACACCCAGCCATTCCTGCTTGCGCTGCGGCAGCGGTTGACGCAGGCGAGCGTCAAGCGTTGCCCTAGCGTCGAGCTGCCAGCGTGGCGCGGCCCAGCGTGCCAGGTTGCGCACGGCAGGCGAGGCATCTAGCAACGCGCCGCATAGCAACTCGCGCGGGTTGTCGAGCAACCCCAGCAACGCATGCAAGGCTTTGACCCGCACGCTTGCCCCCGGCGTCTTCAGCGCATGCAGCAGCAGCGGCACTGCATGCTCACCGGGAAGTGCCCGACAGGCTTGCACTGCCATCTGCCGCACCGTCATCTCGCGATGAACCAGGGCTATGCGCAGCAAGTCGACCGGCTTGCTGCTGGCCTCCAGTAGCAAGGCGAAGAGAAAGCGTGCGGCTCGGCCGTGGCTGGCGATGAACGCAGTTACTACGTCGCCTCGTATTGCATGCACCTGCAAGACCTGGCGAGCTGTCGCCAGCAATGGGCCGTGGTCGGCGCGCTGGCGCTCTGCCAGAGCCATCAGTTGAGGCAGAGCGTACAGCAGGGCAGCGGCGTATGCGGGGCCAGGTAGCGCTGAACAGCCACTACAGCCAACTCACGCACCTGCGGTACCCAATCGTTGACCCGTTCGAGCAGTGCTTGCAGTGCAGCAGGCGAGGGCTGTTCGCTCAGCTCGCGCACCGCGACCTCGCGCACGAAACCGTTGTGATGGGTGCTGAGGGTGAACCAGTCGCCAGCACCCTGACAGGTAGCCAATGCCTCACGCGCCTCTTGATGGCGTCGATCTTCCCAGTAGTCGCCGGAAGCCGGGCGGCTTTTCAACCGCTCCAGCCAGTCTTTCAGGTACTTCATCTTCCTATCCTTTCACGCACACCACCTGACGCAGGGTGTGCACCACTTCCACCAGCTCACGCTGGGCGTCCATTACCTGGTCGATGTCCTTGTAGGCCATCGGGATTTCGTCGATCACATTGGCGTCCTTACGGCATTCCACATGAGCCGTGGCGCGGATCTGATCTTCGATGGTGAAGATCTTCTTCGCCTTGGTTCGGCTCATGGTTCGCCCGGCGCCGTGGCTGCAGGAGCAGAATGCCTCCTCGTTACCCAGGCCGCGCACGATGTAGCTCTTGGCGCCCATGGACCCGGGGATGATGCCCAGTTCGCCCTTTTTCGCCGACACCGCGCCTTTACGGGTTACCAGCACTTCTTCACCGAAGTGACGTTCCTTCTGCACGTAGTTGTGGTGGCAGTTCACCGCCTCCAGCGCCACCTCGAACGGCTTGGCGATCACGCCTCGTGCCGCCGCGATCACCGCGTGCATCATCAGTGCGCGGTTCTGCTTGGCGAAGTCCTGCGCCCAGCCCACCGCTTCGACGTAGTCATCGAAGTGCCGGCTGCCTTCTTCGAAGTAGGCCAGGTCACGGTCCGGCAGGTTGGCGATGTGCTGGCGCATATCGGACTGGGCCAGTTCGATGAACAGGTTGCCGATGGCGTTACCTACACCGCGCGAACCGCTGTGCAGCATGAACCAGACGCGGCCCGCCTCATCCAGGCAGACCTCGATGAAGTGGTTGCCGGTACCCAGGGTTCCCAGGTGCTTGCGGTTGTTGGTTTTCTCCAAGCGCGGGTACTTGTCGGTGATGACCTTGAAGCGCTCGCTCAGCGCCGACCAGGCATGGTCGGCCATCTCCGGCACGTTCTCCCAGGCACCCCGGTCGCGACCGGTGCGCGTGTTGCTGCGCCCGTGCGGTACGGCTTTCTCGATGGCGGCGCGCAGCCCGGCCAGGTTATCCGGCAGGTCGTGCGCCATCAGCGAGGTGCGCGCGGCGATCATGCCGCAACCGATATCCACCCCGACCGCAGCCGGGATGATGGCGCCGACCGTGGGGATCACGCTGCCGATGGTCGAACCCTTACCCAGGTGCACGTCTGGCATCACGGCCAGGTGCTTGAAGATGAAGGGCATCTTCGCGGTGTTCATCAATTGCTGCTTGGCGTCTTCTTCAACCGGTACGCCTTGCGTCCACAGTTTGATCGGCTTGCCATTGGCGACTTCCAGCAGGTTGTAGGTCTTGGTTTGCATCATCACTCACTCGTAATTCGGGCTGGCCGGGCCAGCGTGTTTGCAGTGCGGCGACAATCGTTGGTGAAACATGCGCGTTGCTCTATCCAGTTGAGCTACCCGTTGCCGGGGCGGGATTTGAACCCGCAACCTTCACGTCCTGTAGTTCCACCGGCATTCGCCGGGTCAATAAAAATGGTGGAGGCGGGCCTCCGTGCAGCGACGAGGTGATGGGCACATTTGCTCTACCGACTGAGCTACAGCCTTGCGGCTGGCGGGACTCGAACCCGCGACCCAATGTAAGTACCCAAGGCATTCGCTGCCTGAAAAAGATGCGACGACAAAGAGTGGTGAAACATATTTTCGTGTTCTGCCATTGAACTACGGCCCCCCAGTGATGGAGCCGACGGGATTCGAACCCGCATCTCGACCGTGGAAGGGTGTAGTTCCACCGGCATTCGTCGCAAAACCGTGAATCAGGTGGCACGACAAGATAAGTGACTGTTCCGTGTTGCCACGGGCCGGTATCGAAACCGGCATAACCCATGTACAGCCACTGGCATTCGTGCCTTCGCTCGTAGTCGACAAGTTCGTGATGAGACGTCTGGGATGTAGTCCCATCAGCATTCGAATACGCTCGAATCGTTGATCTGTGCGCCCGGCCCCAATTGGCCGGGCGCGTTCTCATATCTCCATCTGCTCGATGGCGTCGACCCAGTGGCCGGCGCCGAAGTTGCCGCTGGCGAACTGTGCCACCACGTCGAACACCGCGTCGCTGAAGCCGCCGACATTCAGGATGTCCGCACGATCCGGCGCCTGTGTGGTGCCATGGGGCTGCAGGTCGATGCAGATCAGCCGCGCTTGCGGGTTGAACTGCTTGATCCGCTCCCACTGACGCAGCGTCTCGGTGGCGCCATGGCGACGGGCGTCGATCCAGGATTCGTTGTCGGAAACCAGAATCAGCGTATCCACTTTCGCCTTGGCGTCTGCCAACTGCTTCAGCGGGGCGGAGCAACTGGTGCCGCCGCCGCAGATCGCTGCCAGCCTCGAAGCGTTGCTCATCACGCTGTCACGTGGGTTGAGCGTCATCTTCACCACCTTGTTCTCGAACGGCAGCAACTGGGCCTGCGGCTGTTTGCGCAGGATCGCCGCGGCCACCAGCGCTGCCACGTCGACGCAGCGCACCGCCGTGGTCGCGCCCTGGCGGTAGCCGGTCACCGGGCTCGCCATCGAGCCGGACACGTCCGGGCACACCACCACCTGGCCGCTCAGCGCCGGTACATTGCTCAGCGACAGCTCCAGAGCATCCTGCAGCGCCTCGCGCACCGTCGTTGGCACGCCGTCGCCGGTCATGCGGTAAGCCGCCAGCAGCTGGTACGGGTAGACCCGCGCTTTTGCTATCGCCTTGCCATCGGCCAGACGCCGCGCCACCATTTCGGCACAGCCCTCGACCGCAAATGCGCCATGGCGCACCAGGGTATTGAGGTTCATGCGCAGCGCCTGCCAACCCATGCGACCAGCCAGTTCGGCCCATTGCTCCGCGCTCAGCGTCTCGTTGCCGAGCAGCTGGAACGGCACGTCCGGCAACTCGCTGCTCGCGCCGCTGCGAAACGCCAGCAGGGCGCGGGTCAGCGGCGGCAGGGCAGCAGCATCGGTCGGCTTGCCGATCAACCAGGCGAAGAAGGCTTCACGCCAGGCCTCGCTCGGCTTGGGGTGAACCATCTTCACCACGTCGGCCAGCGACGGCTGGTTGCCGACTGCGGCCTGCAGCAGTTGGCGTTCGCTGGCGGTGTTCAGCCAGTTCTGCACCAGGCGCTTGGGCTGCGAGCCGAGCGACTTGCGTCCGGTCACGCCGCTACGCAGGATCTGCACGAAGGTGCGCAGCATCTTGCCGTTATCCACCACCTGCTCGAATAAGGCCGGCACCAGGCTCGAGCGTTGTGCGGTCAGGGCTGCCAGCAGCAGGGCCGGCATGTCCTTCATGTGGCCCTTCTTGCGGGCATAGAGCGCGGCCTTGGCCACGTAGCGGGCGTCCAGCTCGCCGACCAGCTTGAGCACTTCGGCCAACTGGGTTTGCGCATCGGCGTAGAACGTCTGGTTCAGGCAACCGGTGACCGCCAACTGGGCCAGCTTGTGCTTGGGCTTGTAGGCATAAGCCGGCGCCTGCTGTTTGTTCAGCGTGTCGCTGGCCGGCAGCTGGGCTTGGCGGGTGTTGAACAGGTTGAAGTTGGCCATCTTGGCGTCTCGCTGTGTTGTCCGTTGTTGTCAGGACTGTTGCAGCGGCTGTGCCAGGTTTATCTTTTAAGTTTATATTTTTATTTAACTTATTGATTTGTAAGTTTTTTATTTTTATTCGCTATGTTTTTTGCTGGATCTTGAGCTGGTCGGTTTCAGCTCTCTGATATCTATATAGATAGTAGTTTATCTTTTTGGATAAGATGCTGAGGATCTACGAGGATTGAACATGATTCGCAAGCGTACCGTCGCCATCGGCTTTATCGGCACCACTCTGGATCGGGTCGGCAAGGGTGCCAATCGCTGGAACAAATGGCGGCCGAGCATCGGCCTGTGCCAGCAGCCGGATCTGCTGATCGACCGTCTGGAGCTGATCCACGGCTCCGACGCACGTGATATCGGCCTTGCCGAGCGCATTGCTGCGGATATTGCGCAGATCTCTCCGGAAACCGAGGTACGTCTGCAGTCGATGCAGCTGCGCAACCCTTGGGATTTCGAGGAGGTGTACGGCGCGCTGCATGACTTCACCAGCGCCTATGCCTTCGATACCGAACACGAGGACTATCTCGTGCATATCACCACCGGTACGCACGTCGCGCAGATCTGTTGGTTCCTGCTGACCGAGGCGCGCTACCTGCCGGCACGGCTGATACAAACTTCACCCACGCGCAGGCGCGCCGAGGTCGATCCGGTCACAGGCACTTACACGCTGATCGACCTGGATCTGTCGCGCTATGACCGTATCGCCTCACGCTTTCAGAATACGCGTCTGGAGGGGCTGGCCTTTCTCAAGTCGGGCATCGCCACACGCAATGCCGCCTTCAACCGCTCCATCGAGCAGATCGAGCGAGTCGCCGTGCGCTCCTCGGCGCCCATGCTGCTGATCGGCCCGACCGGTGCCGGCAAGTCGTTCCTGGCGCGGCGCGTGTACGAACTCAAGCGCAGCCGGCATCTGGTGGATGGTCGCTTCGTCGAGGTCAACTGCGCCACGCTGCGCGGCGATGGCGCCATGTCGGCGCTGTTTGGCCATATCAAGGGGGCCTTCACCGGCGCGCAGAATGCCCGCGACGGCCTGCTGCGTTCGGCTGATGGCGGCATGCTGTTTCTCGACGAGATCGGTGAGCTGGGCCTGGACGAGCAGGCCATGCTACTCAAGGCCATCGAGGAAAAGCGCTTCTTCCCCATGGGTTCGGACAAGGAGGTGAGCAGCGATTTTCTGCTGATCGCCGGCACTCACCGTGATCTGCGCACGCGGGTGGCCGAAGGGCTGTTTCGCGAAGACCTTTACGCCCGTATCAACCTGTGGACATTCGAGTTGCCGGGCCTGGCTGGGCGGCGCGAGGACATCGAGCCGAACATCGATTTCGAGCTGGAGCGCCACGCCCGCGAACAGGGGCGGATGGTGCGCTTCAACCTGGAGGCGCGGCGGCTCTATCTGGCCTTCGCCAGTTCCAGCGAGGCTGCCTGGCAGGGCAACTTCCGTGAGCTGTCGGCCTCGATCACGCGCATGGCGACCCTGGCCGACAGCGGGCGTATCGATGAAGAACAGGTGCGTGAGGAGATCGAGCGCCTGCGCAGAGCCTGGGGGCAGGTGGGCGAGGACGATGGGCTGAGTGCATTGCTGGGCGAAGCAGCGGACGGCCTGGATCTGTTCGATCGCCTGCAATTGCAGGCTGTGCTGGAGGTGTGTCGTCAGGCCGATAGCCTGTCCGACGCCGGGCGCCGTTTGTATCAGGTGTCGCGACTGTCCAAGGCGCAGCCCAACGACGCGGATCGCCTGCGCAAGTATCTGGCGCGCTTCGGTCTGGAGTGGAAGGATCTGCACAGCAACTGATGGCCGTGTTTTGCTCCGGTATGCTGTGCGCCTGATTCAACCCATGCAAGGAATGCTTATGAACATGCCCATCACCGTCGAGCAACTGCAGCTAGCCTGCGCCGCTGGCGATAGTTTCGACTATCTGTATTTCTGGGGGCACAGCCGTGCGGCAGGGGCACCGGTCGGCAAGAGTTGCCTGAGCCAGTGGTACCCCTCGGCTTTTACGCTTGGGGGTTTCCAGTACGCGACGGCCGAGCATTACATGATGGCCGGCAAGGCCCGGCTGTTCGGTGATGCCGAGGCGCTGGAGCGCATTCTGGCAGTGCATACACCGAATGAGGTCAAGGCGATTGGCCGGGAGATTCGTGGCTTCGACGAGGCGATCTGGCGTGAGAGTCGCCAAGCTATCGTCTTCGAAGGCAATCTCGGCAAGTTTTCTCAAAACCCCGAGCTGGCGCGTTACCTGCTGGGCACCGCGCCTCGTGTGCTGGTCGAGGCCAGCCCTGTCGATCCTGTCTGGGGTATCGGCCTGGTGGAGGGCGACTCGAATGCCCATACCCCGGCGACCTGGCGTGGCCTCAACCTGCTGGGCTTCGCCCTGATGCAAGTGCGTGAATGCCTGTTGAACGAGCCCGGACGCCTGGAGCGTGAGGCTTGAGTGAGCAGCCGCTATCGGGGCTGGCGAGACACCGCCAGCAGGTAGTTTTTCAACAGCCTGCTAGTGCTGTTCCGATCAGTAGTGATACCAGCGCAGCTCCAGCTTCACCTCATTGACCGGGCTGGCGAGCTGGCTGAACTCGCGCTGGGCGCTCAGGCGCAGGCCGAGGTTGCGCGAGACTTCCCATTGCTGGTTGAGCGACAGACGTCGGCGCACTTCGCCGTTGTGAAAGTAATCGCCGGCCGCCTCCAACGTCAGGTTGCCCAGCGGGTTGCGCCATAGCAGGCCGCTATTGAAGCCCGCGGCGGGGGAGACCACGGCAGCGAAATCCTCGTTGTATTCCAGGCGCGCGGTGCCCAGGGCGAAGCCGAGCAGGTCGGGGTGCAACTGCCAGGTGGCACCGGCGCCGCCGCTGATATGGCCGACCAGCGGGGTGTCGCCATTTTCGCCGAGCACGCGTTCCAGGCCGCCGCCGATCTGCCAGGAAAGCGGCTGCAGCAGGGCGTTGCGCGGTGTCAGCGAACGGATGTTGGCCAGGTCCAGGCGCTGCAGTTGCCAGTGATTGTTCTCGTACTGGCGCAGCTTGAGCTGAAGAATCTCGATCTGTGCGCCGAGCGGGAAACCGTCCAGGTTGTCGTTCAGGTCGTGGTAGGCCATGCGCAGGCCGTATTCGGCGAAGGCGCGATCATCGCGGCTGCCGCCGGCCAGTTGCCAGGTACGCGATTGGTGGCCTTCCTCGGGCAACGGCGGGCGCTCGACCTCCAGCGGCGGCGGCGGGTTGCGGTTGATCGCGCCAAGCAGCTGGAAGCTGCGCTGGGCATTGCTGCTGCGTTCCTCGCTATTGGCGTGGTAGCGCACCAGGCGGAAGGCGGCGTCCTGGATCAGTGCTCGACGTTCTGCTGGCAGGGTGAGGAAGTCAGCATCGCCGAGCTGCGACGGATCTTCGCTCAGGCGCAGTGCCCAGTTCTGTTCGTCGCTGTCCAGCGGTTCGGCGCGCGCCAGCAGTTCGCGCTCGCGCGAGGGGCGATAGTCGATGCGCTCCACCAGCCCGGCGTCCTTGACGGCGCGCACGGTGTCGGTGGGGATGGCGGTGAGCGGAAAGTGCTCGGTCAGTTCGATACCGGGGCGGCCGATCTCCAGCAGTTCGAGCAGGCGGTAGGAGCAGTTCTCGTCGAAGAAGAAGTAGTCGAAGCGGATCTGCTTGAGCTCCCAGACGTGCTCGATCATGCGTGCGGTTTCTTCCGGCGTCAGGTTCAGCCGGTATTCCCACAGGTCACGGTTTTCCAGGCGGTTGTACTCGCTGAGCTTGTCGCGATACGGCACCAGGGCGAACAGACCGGGGTAGCCGCCCATCAGCCCGCGCCAGGCATAGAGAACACTGTTGTCGTCACCTTCGATGAAGGCGCCGAAGTTCAGCGCGTAGCTCAGCAGTGCAGTGTTGTGGCTGTCGATATCGGGCTGGTCGATGCGCAGCAGGGTGTGGCCGAACATCGACGAAGGGCTGTTCAGATAGGCCGCCGGAAACACCAGCACCGTGCTGTGCGGATTGATGTCGGCGAACCAGTTGCGATATTCGGCGCAGTCCGGGCTGGGCAGGTCATCGAGTTGCAGTTGTGCCTTGAGCCAGCGAGTGCGCGCGGGGTAGACGCATTGTGGGTGGCGGTCGCCCAGTTCGGCAGGCTGATACAGGGCCCTGAGGGTCGCCTGCAGTTCGGCGGCCGGGTCGCTGGCGCCATCCTCGGCGAGGAAGAAGTCGTCGTCGTCGACATAGCTGCGCCAACCGCCGAGCTTGCCGGTTTCGTAGTGGCCGAGGGCAATCCAGTACGGATCGGTAGCCAGCGTTTCGGCTGTGGCTGCGTGCAGGGGAAGGCTGAAGTTCAGGGCAAGGACGGCGAATATCCGTTTCAAGGTCGCTGTTCTTCTGGTCATGGCGATGGCCGAGCTTTGGCCAGGCTGCCGACTGGTGTCAAGGCAGTCGAACACGACATTTCGCGCAAGTGCTGATCGGCGTCAGTCATGAGTGGCGCGCTGCGCAGCACACTGAGCGTTCTTCACAAGCAAGGAGAATGCTCATGGCTCACCGTGATGTGCTGGATGCTCTGCTGCATGAATACACGTCGCGCGCCGAGGCGATTCGCCGCGACCTGGCGCGCACTCACTCGGCGGACTTCGCCGAGCAGGCGCAGCAACGGCAGAATGATGAAGTGCTCGAAGCGTTGCTGGTCGAGGCCGAACATGGCCTGTTGTTGGTGCGTCAGGCCCAGCAGCGACTGGCCGAGGGGCGTTATGGCGAATGCCTGTGCTGCTGCGAGCCGATCGAGGCGGCGCGCCTCGCCGCTCTGCCGGTGGCCGAATACTGCCTACGCTGCGCCGAAGACCTGGGTGATCACAGTAGCCAGGCGGCCAGACTGAAATAGAACAGCAACGTGCACAGGTCGGTGACTGCCAGGGTCACCGGCCCTGCGGCGATCTTCGGGTCGAGCCTCAGTGCGTGCAGCAGCGTCGGCACGCTGAGGCCGAGCAGGCAGGCTGCGCAGAGTGACAACAGAATGCTGCCGCCGATGATCAGGCCGGTCCAGGCTTCGTCGCGCCATAGCCAGACGATCATCGCCACCACGCTGCCGCAGGTGCTGCCGAGCAATAGCGCAGTCGGCAGTTCGTGGCGCAGGCTGCGCAGGTACCAGGCGAGATCGGGCCGGACGCTGCGTAGCGCCTGGATGGTCACCGACATCGATTGCATGCTCACGCTCTCGCCCAGGCCCAGCACCAGGGTGAGGAAGAAGGCGAGGACGATGCTCTTGGCCAGGGTTAGCTCGTAGAGGCTGGCCAGCAGGGCGCAGAGGGTGCCGCTGGCAATGGTCGCCAGCAGCCAGGGAACACGCAGGCGGAAGGCCCAGAACGGTGAAGCATTGCCAACCTGGGCGACGTGAAAGCCCAGGGTCTCGAACAGTGCATCAGCCTGGTTGCGCTGGCGCAGGTCATGGCTTTCTTCGTTGAGCAGGGCGATATCCACCAAGCCGCACAGGCGCTGCTGCTCGTCCACGACTGGCAGCGCCAGGAAGCGGTGACGGATCAGCAACTGACAGGCGTCGAGGATGGTCGCGCGATTGGGCAGCGCGATCACGGCCGTATCCATCAGTTCGACCAGCTTGGCGTCCAGTGGCGCGGTGAGCAGGCGACGGCTGGGCAGCACGCCGATCAGGCGCTGCTCATCGTCGACCACATAGAAATAGATGATGCGCTCGCCCAGGCCCTGGGTGCGGATGTCCTCCAGCGCTTCACGCACGCTGAGCTGGTGATTGAGCGCAGCGTAGTCCTGGCGGGCGGCATGCAGGACGGGGAGATGCAGGTGTTGGGCACTGGACATGGCGGCTTTCGCGCAAGGAAGGTGATGGACAGCTTATCCCGGCCCGGATTTTTCACCCTGAGCTGAATCAAACCTTGATCCCTTTCGCGCCACAGGCCCAGAATCACCCCATGTTTTTGCGGAACTTCCGCCCGCTATAAAGGATCGCCAATGTCCAAGCGTAGCCTCGATGCTTTGCGCCTTGCCCCCGAATCTCTGACCCGCCCCTTTGCCCCCGAGCAGTTCAACTTCAGCAGCACCGATGACCTCGAACCCTTCCGCGGTGTACTCGGCCAGGCCCGTGCGGTGGAGGCCCTGCAATTTGGCGTGGCGATGCCGCGCCCTGGCTACAACGTGTTCGTCATGGGCGAGCCCGGCACCGGGCGCTTTTCCTTCGTCCAGCGTTACCTCAAGGCCGAAGCCAAGCGCATGGAGACGCCGGCCGACCGGGTTTACGTCAACCATTTCGACGAGCCGCGCGAGCCACGCGCGCTGGAGCTACCTGCCGGTACGGCGAGTGACTTCATCGCCGACATCAACCAGTTGATCGACAACCTGCTGGCGACTTTCCCGGCAGTGTTCGAAACGCCGACCTACCAGCAGAAGAAGAGTGCCATCGACCGCGGCTTCAACAAGCGCTACGACCAGGCGCTGGACGTGATCGAGCGCTTGTCGCTGGAGAAGGGCGTGGCCCTGTACCGCGACAGCACCAATATCGCCTTCACCCCGATGGCCGACGGCAAGGCGCTGGACGAGGCCGAGTTCGCGCAGTTGCCGGAAGCCGATCGCGAGCGCTTCCACGCCGATATCGCCGCGCTGGAGGAACGCCTCAACGAGGAGTTGGCCAGCCTGCCGCAGTGGAAGCGCGAGTCGAGCAACCTGCTGCGTCAGCTCAATGAAGAAACCATCACCGTCGCCCTGCAGCCGCTGCTGGCGCCGCTGTCGGAGAAGTACGCGGAAAACGCCGGTGTCTGCGCCTACCTGCAGGCCATGCAGATCAATCTGCTGAAAACCGCCGTCGAGCAACTGGTGGATGTCGACAAGGCTGATCCGCAGCTGCGCAAGCTGCTGGAAGAAATGTACTGCCCGAGCCTGGTGGTCGGTCACCACGCCCATGGCGGTGCGCCGGTGGTGTTCGAGTCGCACCCGACTTACGACAACCTGTTCGGTCGCATCGAGTACAGCTCTGATCAGGGTGCGCTGTACACCAGCTATCGCCAGCTGCGCCCGGGTGCGCTGCACCGCGCCAACGGCGGTTACCTAGTGGTCGAGGCGGAAAAGCTGCTGGGCGAGCCCTTCGTCTGGGAAGCGCTCAAGCGCGCCCTGCATTCGCGCCAGCTGAAGATGGAGTCGCCGCTGGGCGATCTCGGGCGCATCGCCACCGTCACGCTCAACCCGCAGGTCATCCCGCTGCAACTGAAGGTCATCATCATCGGCTCGCGTCAGCTGTATTACGCGCTGCAGGACGCCGATCCGGACTTCCAGGAGATGTTCCGCGTGCTGGTCGACTTCGACGAGGACATCCCGCTCGCCGAAGACAGCCTGGAGCAGTTCGCCCAGCTGATGAAAACGCGTACCTCGGAAGAGGGCATGGCGCCCATGACCGGCGCTGCGGTGGCGCGCCTGGCCACCTACAGCGCGCGTCTGGCCGAACACCAGGGGCGTCTGTCTGCGCGTATCGGCGACCTGTTCCAGCTGGTCAGCGAGGCCGATTTCATTCGCCAGCTGGCCGGCGAGAAGATCACCGACGTCGGTCATATCGAGCGCGCGCTCAAGGCCAAGGCCACGCGCACCGGGCGTGTGTCGTCGCGGATCATCGACGACATGCTGGCCGGCATCATCCTCATCGACACCAGCGGCGCCGCCGTCGGCAAGTGCAACGGTCTGACCGTGCTGGAAGTCGGCGACTCGGCCTTCGGTGTGCCGGCGCGGATTTCCGCCACGGTGTATCCGGGAGGCAGCGGCATCGTCGACATCGAGCGCGAAGTCAGCCTCGGTCAGCCGATCCACTCCAAGGGGGTGATGATCCTCACCGGCTTCCTCGGTAGCCGCTACGCCCAGGAATTCCCGCTGGAGATTTCCGCGAGCATCGCCCTGGAGCAATCCTACGGTTACGTCGACGGCGACAGCGCCTCGCTGGGCGAGGTGTGCACGCTGATCTCGGCGCTGTCGCGCACGCCGCTCAAGCAGTGCTTCGCCATCACCGGCTCGATCAACCAATTCGGTGAGGTGCAGGCGGTCGGTGGCGTCAACGAGAAGATCGAAGGCTTCTTCCGTCTGTGCGAAGCGCGTGGCCTGACCGGCGAACAGGGGGTGATCATCCCGCACTCCAACGTCGCCAACCTGATGCTCGACGAGCGCGTGTTGCAGGCCGTGCGCGACGGGCAGTTCAACGTCTACGCCGTGCGCCATGTCGATGAGGCGCTGAGCCTGCTGGTCGGCGAGGCCGCCGGTCACCCGGACGAGAAAGGGCGTTTCCCCAAGGGCAGCGTCAATGCCCGCGTGGTCGAGCGCCTGCGCGATATCGCCGAGATCGGCCTGGAAGAAGAGCTCAAACCGGCCGACGCGGACAAGGCGAAAGCCGAAGCCGAGGCGGCAGCAGCGAAACCGGCCAAGGCGCCACGGCGCAAGAAAGGCGAGGGCGAAGGCGCAGCGAGCTGATCATATCTTGCACGATTGTCCCGGATTGCCCGGGACAGGCGCGCAGGCGTTCTTGCTCACGCCTCATGCACAGAGTTATCCACAGATTGCGTGGATAACTTTGGCCTTCACAGTGCGACCACTCGGGGTGTAGGCTGGAGCCTGGATTCCGCGAGGGTCGCCGCCATGCCGCGCAGCCTCTGCCTCACCCGCCAATGCCTGGGCCTGGTCACCCGAATCGAGTGCGTGATCCGGCCGATGGCCGGTAACAACGGTCGCTGGATACTGCTCTGCGCTGCTGGCATGTCAGGCGCGCAGCCCTCTGCAATCAAGGCTCAGGGCCCGTTCTATGGGCCTTTTGTCGCGGAAGGCGTACTTGATTCGATTGCCGAAAGCCTGGCTTTGCAGGGCTATGTCGAATGCAGCGAACCACCCATCTGGCGTTTGCACATGCAGGCCGAGTTACGCCGCGTCAATGGCGAACGCAGCAGTCCGCTCGGCTTGCTCCAGCGCCGCCCCGAGACTGACGGGCACAGCTGAAACTCCCCAATCAAAGCGCTTCGTGGCATTCGGGCGTACTCGCAGGGGCAGGGTTATCCACAATACGTGGGCCGCTTCTGCTGATGCAGGGCGATGGGTATACTCGCCGCGATTTTCTCCCTTCCCTTCAGTGAGTTTTCCATGGAACGCTTTATCGAAAACGCCATGTACGCATCGCGTTGGCTGCTGGCGCCGATCTACTTTGGTCTTTCTCTGGGTTTGCTGGCGCTGGCGCTGAAATTCTTCCAGGAAGTCTTTCATATCCTGCCGAACGTGTTCGCCATGGCGGAGTCCGACCTGATTCTGGTGCTCCTGTCGCTGATCGACATGGCGCTGGTAGGCGGCCTGTTGGTGATGGTGATGATTTCCGGCTACGAGAACTTCGTCTCGCAACTGGATATCGACGAGAGCAAGGAGAAGCTCAACTGGTTGGGCAAGATGGACTCCAGTTCGTTGAAGATGAAGGTGGCCGCTTCGATCGTGGCCATCTCCTCGATTCATCTGCTGCGGGTGTTCATGGATGCTCGCAACTACGAGACCAATCACCTGATGTGGTACGTGATCATCCACATGACGTTCGTGGCCTCGGCGTTCGCAATGGGCTACTTGGACAAACTGACTAAGCACGATTGATCCAAGAGGCTTCAAGACCGCCCGTCCGAACAGGCGGGCGTTTTGCTTTCTGGGCTTGAGCTTTTTCTTTGTTGTACAAGAATTATATTTGTATATGTTCTTGTATAATTAAAAGCAGGAGGAAAGCCCAGATGAATCTGCATGATCTATCCAGTCACGCCCAGGCCGGGCGCATCGATGAACTCAATCTGATCTCGCTCGAAGGTGGCATCTATCTGCTCGAAGCGCGCATGGACGGCCGTGCGCATCCAATTCTCAACGAGCATGGCAGCACCTTGAGCCTGCGCTCGGTGGAGCATGCGCGCGACGTGCTGCAGGAAATGCCAACGCTGCCGTTCTTCCTGGTGCACAGCTCGGTACATGACGAGATGTGCGGTATGCCATCGGCCGACAACAGTTTGCGCGTGCCCATCGCGTTTCGCTCCGGCTGGTGACAGCACTGCAGATGACCTTTGATATCGAGGGCGGCGTGCGCCGCCTGATCCTGATTCTTGGCGACCAGCTCACTGCCGGCCTCGGTGCACTGGCGGATATCGACCCGCAGCGGGATCATGTGCTGTTGGCTGAGGTGATGGAGGAGGCCAGTCATGTGCCGCATCACCCGAAGAAGATCGCCCTGATCTTCAGTGCCATGCGCCATTTCGCCGAGACCTTGCGCGCTCAGGGCGTGCAGGTGCACTACGTGACGCTGGATGATCCGCACAACAGCGGATCCTTGCCCGGTGAGCTGCAGCGCTGGACGCAGTGGCTCAACCCTGCCGAGATCCATCTGACCGAGTGTGGCGACTGGCGGCTGGAACAGTCCCTGCGACACTGCGGTGTGCCGATTCACTGGCATCAGGACAACCGCTTCTTCTGTTCGCGCGATGCATTCGCCGCCTGGGCGAAGGGGCGCAAGCAACTGCGTATGGAGTTCTTCTACCGCGAGATGCGCCGCACCAGTGGCCTGCTGCTCAACCCGGATGGCACACCCGAGGGCGACGCCTGGAACTTCGATGCCGACAACCGCAAGGCGTTGCCCAAGGGCGTGCAACCGCCTGCGCCGCTACATATCGAGCCGGATGCCATCACGGCCAAGGTACTGGAGCTGGTATCGCGGCGTTTCGCCGATCACTACGGCAGCCTGGAAGGCTTCGATTACCCGGTTACGGCCGACGAGGCCGAGCGCCTCTGGCAGTATTTTCTCGCCCATGGCCTGGCCGATTTCGGTGACTATCAGGATGCCATGGCCGATGGCGAGCCCTTTCTCTTTCACTCGCGCATCAGCGCCGCATTGAATATCGGTTTGCTCGATCTGCGGCGGATCTGCGCCGAGGTCGAGGCGGCCTATCGCGCAGGCGAGGTGCCGCTGAATGCCGCCGAAGGCTTCATTCGCCAGTTGATCGGTTGGCGCGAGTACGTACGCGGGATCTACTGGCTGCGTATGCCGGAGTACGCCGAGGGCAATCGCTTCGGCAATTCACGAGCGTTGCCCGAGTTCTACTGGACCGGCAAGACGCGCATGAAGTGCATGCGTCAGGCCATCGGCCAGACGCTGGAGCACGCCTATGCGCACCATATCCAGCGGCTAATGGTGACCGGCAACTTCGCGCTGCTGGCCGGCATCGCGCCCAAGGCCATCTGCGACTGGTACCTGGCCGTGTACATGGACGCCTTCGACTGGGTGGAGCTGCCCAACACCCTGGGCATGGTGATGCACGCCGACGGTGGCTACCTCGGTTCCAAGCCCTATTGCGCCAGTGGCCAGTACATCAAGCGCATGTCCAATCATTGCCAGGGCTGCAGCTATAAGGTGAGCGAGAGCACCGGCGAGTCGGCCTGCCCGTTCAACGCGTTGTACTGGCATTTTCTGATGCGCCACCGCGAGCCGTTGCAGCGCAACCCGCGCATGGGCATGGTCTACCGCAACCTGGCGCGCATGAACGAGACCAGGCAGCAGGCGCTATGGGACTGGGGCGAGCACCTGCTGGCCAGGCTCGATGCGGGTGAGATGCTGTGAAGAAGAGCGAGTTGCCGGTGAAAACCTGCGCGGTGTGCGGCCTGCCGTTCACCTGGCGCAAGAAGTGGGCGCGGTGCTGGGACGAGGTGCGCTACTGCTCCGAGCGCTGTCGGCACGGGCGCACCACGCAGTAGATACTCTGTTAGCGATCAAGCGTTTTTCAGGTGTTCTTCGCTGAATAGCTCGGATGAGTCGAAAGGCACGCCGAGCTTCAGGCAAGCCCAGACACCTGTCAGATATTTACGCATGACCGCACAGAGT
>JAEYXX010000078.1 GCA_023431055.1 Pseudomonadota bacterium | reverse complement strand
GAGATGGTGACGAACAGGGTGTCCGGCTGCACCACCACCTTGCGGTAGCGGAATTCGCTGGCAACCTCGACCTGACAGGGTATGCTGGCCAGTTCCTCCAGCCAGTAACGCGCGACCATGCCGGCGTGATAGCTGGTGCCACAGGCGACGATCTGCACATTGCGCACTTTGGCGAACAGCTCGGCGGCTTGCGGTCCGAACGCCTGCACCAAGACCTGATGATCGCCTAGCCGGCCTTCCAGAGTGCGCTGCACCACCTTCGGCTGCTCGTGAATCTCCTTGAGCATGAAGTGGCGGTACTCGCCCTTGTCCGCTGCCTCGGCACCTTCGTGGTACTGCACGGCTTCACGCTGCACCGGATTGCCCGCGACATCCCAAATCTGCACGCCGTCGCGACGGATTTCGGCGATATCGCCCTCTTCCAGATACATGAAGCGGTCGGTGACCTGGCGCAGGGCCAACTGGTCGGAGGCGAGGAAGTTTTCCCCCAGACCCAGACCGATCACCAGCGGGCTGCCACTGCGCGCGGCAAGCAGGCGATCCGGCTGCTTCGCGCTGATCACCGCCAGGCCGTAGGCGCCATGCAGTTCCGGGATGGCGGCCTTGAGAGCGGCAGAGAGGTCGCCGAACTGCTGCAGCTTGTGCTCGAGCAGGTGGACGATGGTTTCGGTGTCGGTGTCGGAGGTGAAGACGTAGCCCAGGCCCTTGAGGCGCTCGCGCAGTTCTTCGTGGTTCTCGATGATGCCGTTGTGCACCACGGCCAGTTCATGACCGGAAAAATGTGGGTGAGCGTTGCGCTCGCTCGGCGCACCGTGGGTGGCCCAGCGGGTGTGGGCGATACCCAGACGGCCGGCCAGCGGCTCGGCGTCCAGCGCGGCCTGCAGTTCGCTGACCTTGCCGACGCGGCGGCGGCGATCCAGCGCGCCCTGCTCGGTCAGCAGCGCTACACCGGCGCTGTCGTAGCCGCGATATTCCAGGCGCTTGAGGCCTTCGACCAGGACCGGGGTGATGTTGCGCTCAGCGATGGCGCCTACGATTCCACACATGGGGCTCTCCTTAGTTTTCCAGCGGCGCGAGGATCAGCTGAGTGCCGCGCGCGCGTATCTGTTCGGCAGCCTGGACATCCAGGCGCTCGTCGGTGATCAGGGTATGGACGCTGCTCCAGGGCAGTTCCAGATTGGGAATGCGCCGGCCGATCTTGTCGCTCTCGACCATGACGATGACTTCACGGGCAACCTCGGCCATCACTCGCGACAGGCCCAGCAGTTCGTTGAAGGTAGTGGTCCCACGCTCCAGGTCGATGCCGTCGGCACCGATGAACAATTGGTCGAAGTCGTAGGAACGCAGCACCTGCTCGGCCACCTGGCCCTGAAAGGATTCCGAATGCGGGTCCCAGGTACCGCCGGTCATCAGCAGAACCGGCTCGTGCTCGATATCGCGCAGAGCGTTGGCCACGTTGAGCGAGTTGGTCATCACCACCAGACCCGGCTTGTAGCCAAGCTGCGGAATCATCGCCGCCGTGGTGGTACCGCTGTCGATGATGATCCGTGCATGCTCGCGGATACGCGCCACCCCGGCGCGGGCAATTGCCTGCTTGTATGGGGAGACAGACTGCGTCGGCTCGGTGAACAGCTCTTGCGGCACCGGCACGGCACCGCCGTAGCGACGCAATAGCAGGCCGTTCTTTTCCAGCGCAGCGAGATCCTTGCGGATGGTCACTTCGCTGGTGGCGAAGTGCTGCGCCAAAGCGTCGACACTGACCTCGCCCTGTTCGGCGAGCAAGGCGAGGATGGTGTGACGACGTTGCGGCGTGTTGCGCTTCGACATGCTTAAGTTTCGATTCGAAAGATAACGGCGCGAATCAAAACATAAAGCGGCTGCAAGCTGCAAGCTGCAAGCTTCAGGCTTCAGGCTTCAGGCTTCAGGCTTCAGGCTTCAGGGTTCAGGATTCAGGATTCAAAACCTGGGCGAATCTCAATCGCTTGCCAAGCTCTGGCTTGCAGCTTGTGGCTCGAAGCCTGTAGCTGCCCTTTTCAGTTCAGCGTCAGTTTGACCCCGAAACCGACCAGGCAAAGCCCTGCCAGTTTCTCCAGAGCCCTCGCGATACCTGGGTTGGCGCGCATGCGCTCGGCGAGAAAATGGGTCAGCAGCACGATCAGCAGGCCGTAGAGAAAGGTCAGCACCATGATGGTCACGGCCATGAAACCGAAAGTAATCAACCCCTGATGGCGCTGCGGGTCGATGAACAGCGGGAAGAAGGCCATGTAGAAGATGATGGCCTTGGGGTTGAAGACGGTGATCACCAGGGTTTGCCACAGGTATTGGCGCGGCTTGATGTCCAGCGTCGGCGCAGCGCCTGGCTTGGCCAGGATCATGCGCAGGCCAAGGTAGATCAGGTAGGCCGCTCCGAGCCACTGCACGACATGGAAGGCTGCCGGATAGGCCTTGAGCAGCGCGGCGACCCCGGCCACCGCCAGCCATAGCAGCACTTGGTCGCCGAAGATGATGCCGAAGGTCGAAGCCAGCCCGCCGCGAATCCCGCCCTTGCCGGTGGACAGGATCAACGCCAGATTGCCCGGCCCTGGAATGGCCAGGAGAACGATGAAGGCCACCACGAAGGCCGCATAATCCGTAACACCGAACATTCTAGGTACCCCCAGCAGGTTATCCACAGCTCTCGTCACTTGGACGGGAGCACGTTCACTTCTTGGTCGGCCGCTTCCAGCCTTCGATGTTGCGCTGCTTGGCCCGGCCCACAGCCAATGTATCCGCCGGCACATCAGTGGTCACCACCGAACCGGCACCCGTGGTGGCACGGTCTCCCAGGTTCACCGGTGCCACCAGCGCGCTGTTCGAACCGATAAACACGTCCTCGCCCATGACGGTGCGGAACTTGTTGGCACCGTCGTAGTTGCAGGTGATGGTGCCGGCACCGATGTTGCTGCGGGCGCCGATCTCGGCATCGCCCAGGTAGCTCAGGTGGCCGGCCTTGGCGCCCTCGCCCATCACGGCGTTCTTCAGCTCGACGAAGTTACCCACATGGGCCTTGGCGCCCAGTTTGGTACCGGGACGCAGGCGCGCGAACGGGCCGCAATCGGCGCCCTCGCCCATCTCCGCACCGTCCAGGTGGCTGTTGGCTTTGACGATGGCGCCCTTGCGCAGCACCGAGTCCTTGATCACACAGTTGGGGCCGATCTGCACATCGTCTTCGATGACCACCTTGCCTTCGAGGATCACGTTGATATCGATGGTCACGTCGCGGCCAACGCTCACCTGCCCGCGCACATCGAAGCGATGCGGATCGCGCAGGGTGACGCCCTGGGCCATCAGGCGACGGGCCATGCGCTGCTGGTAGTGGCATTCGAGCTGAGCGAGCTGGATGCGGTCGTTGGCACCGAGCACTTCCATCTCGTCGGCGGCACGCTCGGTGGCCACGGTCAGGCCATCGGCCACGGCCATGGCGATCACGTCGGTCAGGTAGTACTCGCCCTGAGCGTTGCTGTTGGACAGGCGGCCCAGCCAGTCGGCCAGACGCTTCCCGGGCACGGCGAGGATGCCGGTGTTGCCTTCGCGGATCTGCCGCTGCGCGTCGCTGGCGTCCTTGTGTTCGACGATGGCCTGCACCACACCGCTGCCATCGCGCACGATACGGCCGTAACCGGTCGGATCGGCCAGTTCGACGGTAAGCAGGCCCAGCTGGTTGTCGCTGACCAGCGCCAGCAGGCGCTGCAAGGTAGCCGTTTCGATCAACGGCACATCGCCGTAGAGGATCAGTACGGTATCAGCGCTGAGCTGCGGCAGCGCCTGAGCCACGGCATGCCCGGTACCCAGCTGCTCGGCCTGGATTACGAAATTCAGGTCATCGGCGGCCAGGCGTTCGCGTACGGTGTCAGCGCCATGACCGATCACCACCTGGATGCTCTGCGGCTGCAGGCTGCGCGCAGTGTCGATCACATGCCCGAGCATGGGCTTGTCGGCGACCGGGTGCAGCACCTTGGGCAACGCTGAACGCATGCGCGTGCCCTGGCCGGCGGCCAGAATGACGATATCCAGACTCATAGAAAGCTCCTTGCTGGGCAGAATTAGGCGGCGGCGGGAAAGAGCCGCAGACGAAAAGCGCTATTTTGCCAGAAACGCAAAGGGGCGACCTAAGTCGCCCCTTTGCGTGATACCGCGATACGCGATCAGCGGCTGCGGCCGCCAAACTTCTTGCGCATCTCTTCGATGGTGCGCAGCTGGGCAGCAGCCTCGGCCAGGCGTGCTGCCGCACTGCCATAGTCGAACTCGGTGCCCTTTTCGCTCAGCGCCTTCTCGGCCGCCTTGCGCGCCTCGATGGCGGCGGCTTCATCCAGGTCGCCGGCACGAACAGCGGTGTCGGCAAGAACCTTCACCATGCTCGGCTGAACTTCCAGGAAGCCACCGGAGATGTAGAACACCTCCTCGGTGCCACCCTGCTTGATCACTCGCACCGGACCCGGCTTGAGATCGGTCAGCAGCGGGGTGTGGCCCGGCAGGATACCCAGGTCACCGAGGTGACCGTGGGCGATGACCATTTCCACCAGCCCCGAGAACAGCTCTTCTTCCGCACTGACGATATCGCAGTGGACTGACATAGCCATAACAATGCCTCGGTTGAGAGGCCGGATTGGGCTACTGCCCTATCCGGCCCGGACGCCCTCTGGAGGGCGCACCCGTTACTTACAGTTTCTTGGCTTTCTCGATGGCTTCGTCGATGCCGCCTACCATGTAGAACGCTTGTTCCGGCAGGTGGTCGTAGTCGCCTTTGAGAATGCCGCTGAAGCCGGCAATGGTGTCCTTCAGGGACACGTACTTGCCCGGGGCACCGGTGAAGACTTCAGCCACGAAGAACGGCTGGGACAGGAAGCGCTGGATCTTACGAGCGCGCGCAACCAGCAGCTTGTCGTCTTCGGACAGTTCGTCCATACCCAGGATCGCGATGATGTCCTTCAGCTCCTTGTAGCGCTGCAGAACATACTGAACGCCACGAGCGGTCTCGTAGTGCTCCTGGCCGATCACGTTCGGGTCCAGCTGACGGCTGGTGGAGTCCAGCGGGTCAACGGCCGGGTAGATACCCAGGGAAGCGATGTCACGGCTCAGTACGACAGTGGCGTCCAAGTGGGCGAAGGTGGTCGCCGGGCTCGGGTCGGTCAGGTCGTCCGCAGGTACGTAGACGGCCTGGATCGAGGTAATGGAGCCTTTCTTGGTGGAGGTAATACGCTCCTGCAGAACGCCCATCTCTTCGGCCAGGGTCGGCTGGTAACCTACTGCCGACGGCATACGGCCGAGCAGTGCGGATACTTCGGTACCGGCGAGGGTGTAACGGTAGATGTTGTCGACGAACAACAGAACGTCACGGCCTTCGTCACGGAACTTCTCGGCCATGGTCAGGCCGGTCAGCGCGACGCGCAGACGGTTGCCTGGTGGCTCGTTCATCTGACCGTAGACCAGGGCTACCTTGTCGAGAACGTTGGAGTCCTTCATCTCGTGGTAGAAGTCGTTACCCTCACGAGTACGCTCACCCACACCGGCGAACACGGAATAACCGCTGTGCTCGATGGCGATGTTACGGATCAGCTCCATCATGTTTACGGTCTTGCCCACACCGGCACCACCGAACAGGCCGACCTTACCGCCTTTGGCGAACGGGCAGACCAGGTCGATTACCTTGATACCGGTTTCCAGCAGGTCGTTGCCGCCGGCTTGCTCGGCATAGCTCGGTGCCGGGCGGTGGATTTCCCACTGCTCTTCTTCACCGATGGGGCCGGCTTCGTCGATCGGGTTGCCCAGCACGTCCATGATCCGGCCCAGGGTCGCTTTACCGACCGGTACGGAGATGGCCTTGCCAGTGCTGTTGACGTCCAGGCCACGCTTGAGGCCTTCGGTCGAACCCATGGCAATGGTACGTACCACGCCGTCGCCCAGCTGCTGCTGGACTTCCAGGGTGGTTTCAGCGCCCTGTACCTTCAGGGCTTCGTATACGTTCGGTACCTGATCGCGCGGGAATTCCACGTCGATAACGGCGCCGATGATTTGAACGATACGTCCGCTACTCATCTTTGGTTCCTCTGAATATTTGAACCGTTCTTAAACCGCGGCAGCGCCGCCGACGATTTCCGAAATTTCCTGGGTGATCGCTGCCTGAC
>JAEYXX010000022.1 GCA_023431055.1 Pseudomonadota bacterium | reverse complement strand
GATTGGGCGGCGGTTCGCGGGGCGAACTCAGGCGTAGCCCCGCGGCTCCAAGGCAGAAATGCCTGGAGAGCCTCATGACCCGATTGAGCGATCTGGCCGCCTCCCCATTTGCGGGCTGGGACGGTAGCCCAGCGGCTGCCCGCGAGTTGCAGATGCAACTGGCTCGGCAAGTACGGCTGGAAGACGACTATCCGCCGCTACGGCGTGTGGCGGGCGTGGATGTAGGTTTCGAGGAGGGCGGCGCTATCACCCGCGCTGCCGCAGTGCTGCTGGATGCCGATACGCTGCAGCCGCTAGCCGAATGCGTGGCACGCATTCCCACCAGCATGCCCTATGTGCCGGGGCTGCTGTCCTTTCGTGAATTGCCCGCCTTGCTTCGAGCCTTGGCTGATCTGCCGCATGAACCGGATCTGGTCTTCGTCGACGGCCATGGCATCGCCCACCCGCGTGGCTTGGGCATCGCCGCACACCTGGGTGTGGTCAGCGGCTTGCCGACCATTGGCGTGGCCAAGAAGATTCTTACCGGGCATCACGCCGAGCTGGACGAGTTGCAAGGTTCGCGCGTCGAGCTGCTGAGCAGGAGGGGCGAGCGAATTGGCTGGGTGTTGCGCAGCAAGGATCGTGTGCGACCACTGATCGTCTCGCCGGGCAATCGGGTCAGTCTCGAGCGGGTGCCGGAGTTGGTCATGGCCTGCGTCAGGCGCCACCGTTTGCCCGAGCCGACCCGCCTGGCTGATCGCCTGGCCTCGCGACGCGATGCCAGGAACGATCAGCCCTCTCTTTTTTAGGGCGCGGGGTTGGGTTGCCCCTTGTGAATCGCCTCGATACCGGCGAGCACTTCTTCGGAGAGCTTCAGCTCGGCGCTGGCCAGGTTGCTGTCCAGTTGCTCCAGGCTGGTGGCGCCGATGATGTTGCTGGTCACGAACGGCTGAGCGGTGACGAAGGCCAGGGCCATCTGCGCCGGGTCCAGGCCGTGTTCGCGGGCCAGGGCGACATAGCGTGAGCAGGCTGCTTCGGCTTCCGGATTGGTGTAGCGGGCGAAGCGGCTGAACAGGCTGATGCGTGCGCCAGCCGGGCGTGCACCACCTTCGTACTTGCCGCTAAGCATGCCGAATGCCAGCGGTGAATAAGCCAGCAGGCCGCACTGCTCGCGAATCGCCACCTCGGCCAGGCCCACCTCGAAGCTGCGGTTGAGCAGGTTGTAGGGGTTCTGGATCGATACGGCGCGCGGCCAGCCGCGGCTCTCGGCCAGTTGCAGGAATTTCATCGTGCCCCACGGCGTTTCGTTGGACAGACCGATATGGCGAATCTTGCCGGCCTTGACCTGCTCGTCGAGCACTTCCAGGGTTTCCTCCAGCGGAGTGAAGTCCGTATCCCGGTGCTTATAGCCGAGCTGGCCGAAGAAATTGGTCGGACGCTCCGGCCAGTGCAGCTGGTACAGGTCGATCCAGTCGGTTTGCAGGCGCTTGAGACTGGCATCCAGCGCGGCGACTATGTGCTCGCGGTTGAATTTGAGTTGGCCGTCGCGGATATGGGTGATGCCGTTGCCGGGGCCGGCGATCTTGCTGGCCAGTATCCAGTCGGCGCGGTCGCCATGGCGCTTGAAATAACTACCGATGATCTGCTCGGTCTTGCTGTAGGTTTCGGCGCGCGGTGGCACCGGGTACATCTCGGCGGTGTCGATAAAGTTGATGCCGCTGGCCTTGGCCCGTTCGATCTGGGCATGGCCTTCGCTCTCGCTGTTTTGCTCGCCCCAGGTCATGGTGCCCAGGCAAAGTGCGCTGACTTCGAGATCGGTTCGGCCTAGCTTGCGGTATTCCATGAGGTACTCCTTGGCTAAAAGAGTCATACAAGCAGGTTGAATTTTTTTTCGCAATCAGGATAATCCGGCACCTCTTTCTGCGGTGGAAGTGATGCGCCGCCTGCCGAAGAATCTTGCCGTATTGTGGACGCGCTGACCCGAGCCCCCGATAGCGTCCGTATACGGCTGCCTTTGACTTGTCAAAGTACGCACTATCCAGTAAGATCCGCCGTCTATTTTTTGCTGGGCGGCCCCTGAGGCTATAAAGAATGAAAACTTTTACTGCTAAACCGGAAACAGTAAAACGCGATTGGTTCGTCGTTGATGCTGCTGGTCAGACCCTGGGTCGTCTGGCCACCGAAATCGCGAGCCGTCTGCGTGGCAAGCACAAGCCTGAGTACACCCCGCACGTTGATACCGGCGACTACATTGTCGTGATCAATGCCGAGCAGGTGCGTGTAACTGGTGCCAAAGCCAGCGACAAGAAGTACTACTCCCACTCCGGTTTTCCGGGCGGCATCAAAGAGATCAACTTCGAGAAGCTGATCGCTCGTGCTCCTGAGCGCGTGATCGAGACCGCGGTCAAAGGCATGCTGCCGAAGAACCCGCTGGGTCGCGACATGTACCGTAAGCTGAAGGTGTACAAGGGTGCCGCTCACCCGCACACCGCTCAGCAGCCCCAAGAACTGAAGATTTAACGGAATAGTTCATTATGTCGGCGACTCAAAACTACGGCACTGGCCGTCGCAAGACCGCAACCGCGCGCGTATTCCTGCGTCCGGGCACTGGCAACATCTCGATCAACAATCGCAGCCTGGATACCTTCTTCGGCCGTGAGACCGCTCGCATGGTCGTGCGTCAGCCGCTGGAGCTGACCGAGACCGTCGAGAAGTTCGACATCTTCGTCACCGTTGCTGGTGGTGGTGTCAGTGGTCAAGCTGGTGCCATCCGTCATGGCATCACCCGCGCTCTGATCGAGTACGACGAGACCCTGCGCAGCCCGCTGCGTAAGGCCGGCTACGTCACTCGTGACGCCCGTGAAGTCGAGCGTAAGAAGGTCGGTCTGCGTAAAGCGCGTAAGCGTCCGCAGTACTCGAAGCGTTAATCGCGACTACGCTTCCAAAAGCGCCCAGTTTCCTTACGGAGCTGGGCGTTTTTTATGGGCGTGGCAAAGTGCTGCGACAACGTGCCGCAGACGCGCAGGCCGCACGCGTCAAGGCTTTCGCCGATCCCTTCAGGGGTAATTACCTTGTCAGAAAAGGGGCTTTTCTTTACCATTTGGCGAATTTTTTGCGCGGCCCGATTTTTACTTAGTAGAGGCCTGAACAACAGGCCACAAAGCTGATGGGAGACGACTGAATGAGCAATGACGGCGTAAATGCAGGCCGGCGTCGCTTCCTGGTTGCAGCCACCTCCGTGGTGGGTGCAGCAGGGGCGGTAGGTGCTGCGACTCCGTTTGTGGGGTCATGGTTCCCCAGTGCCAAGGCCAAGGCGGCCGGTGCACCGGTGAAGGTGAACGTCAGCAAGATCGAGGCAGGTCAGCAGATGGTTGCTGAGTGGCGCGGTCAGCCAGTGTTCATCGTGCGCCGTACCGAGGAGATTCTGGCCAATCTGACCAAGATCGAGGGCAGCGTGGCTGACCCGGAGTCTGCCGAATCGGTGCAGCCAGAGTACGTCGACAAGAAGAATCGCTCGATCAAGCCCGAGCTGCTGGTTCTTGTCGGTCTGTGCACCCACCTGGGCTGTGCGCCGTCTTTCCGCCCGGAAGTGGCCCCGGCTGATCTCGGGCCGGATTGGGTTGGCGGTTATTTCTGCCCCTGCCACGGTTCGCGCTACGACCTCGCCGGTCGTGTGTACAAGGCTCAGCCTGCACCGCTGAACCTGCCAGTGCCGCCGCACACCTACGAGACGGATGATGTGATCATCATCGGTGTGGACCAGGAGAACGCCTGATGAGCAAATTCATGGAATGGGTGGATGCGCGCTTCCCCGCCACCAAGATGTGGGAAGACCATCTCTCCAAGTACTACGCCCCGAAGAACTTCAACTTCTTCTACTTCTTCGGCTCCCTGGCACTGCTGGTGCTGGTCAACCAGATCGTTACCGGTATCTGGCTGACCATGAGCTTCGAACCTTCGGCTGAAGGTGCTTTCGCCTCCGTCGAATACATCATGCGTGATGTCGAGTACGGCTGGATCCTGCGCTACCTGCACTCCACCGGCGCCTCGGCGTTCTTCGTGGTGGTCTATCTGCACATGTTCCGCGGTCTGCTCTACGGCTCCTACCAGAAGCCGCGCGAGCTGGTGTGGATCTTCGGCATGCTGATCTACCTGGTGTTGATGGCCGAAGCCTTCATGGGCTACCTGCTGCCGTGGGGCCAGATGTCCTACTGGGGCGCCCAGGTGATTATCTCGTTGTTCGGTGCCATCCCGGTCATCGGTGACGACCTGACCCAGTGGATCCGTGGTGACTACCTGATCTCCGGCATCACCCTGAACCGCTTCTTCGCCCTGCACGTGATCGCACTGCCGATCGTTCTGCTTGGCCTGGTCGTGCTGCACATCCTGGCGCTGCACGAAGTCGGCTCGAACAACCCGGACGGCGTCGATATCAAGAAGCTGAAGGACGAAAACGGTGTGCCGCTGGACGGCATCGCGTTCCACCCGTACTACACCGTGAAGGATATCGTCGGCGTAGTGGTGTTCCTGTTCGTGTTCTGCTTCGTGGTGTTCTTCTCCCCGGAAATGGGCGGCTACTTCCTCGAGAAGCCGAACTTCGAAGCGGCCAACCCGTTCAAGACCCCTGAACACATCGCACCGGTTTGGTACTTCACCCCGTTCTACGCGATCCTGCGTGCGGTACCGGACAAGCTGCTGGGCGTCATCGCCATGGGTGCTGCCATCGCCGTGCTGTTTGTGCTGCCCTGGCTCGACCGTAGCCCGGTCAAGTCGATGCGCTACAAGGGTTGGCTGAGCAAGATCTGGCTGGTGGTGTTCTGCATCTCCTTCGTCATCCTGGGCGTGCTGGGTGTGCTGGCGCCGACCCCGGGTCGTACCCTGCTGTCGCAGGTGTGCACCTTCCTGTACTTCGCGTACTTCATCCTGATGCCGTTCTACACCAGGATGGAGAAGACCAAACCGGTTCCGGAAAGGGTGACTGGCTGATGAAAAAGCTCTTTGCTGCATTTGTTTTCGCTGCGCTGCCGGCTCTGGCCATGGGGGCTGCCAGCAACTATCCGCTGGACAAGGTCGACATCGACCTGACCGACAAGGCTGCCATGCAGGACGGCGCACGTACGTTCGCCAACTACTGCATGGGCTGCCACTCGGCCCAGTACCAGCGTTACGAGCGCGTTGCCGATGACCTCGGCATCCCGCACGAAATCATGCTGGACAACCTGGTGTTCAATGACGCCAAGATCGGCGACCACATGAAGATCGGCATGAAGCCGGACGATGCCAAGGCCTGGTTCGGTGCGGCGCCGCCCGATCTGACCCTGGTCGCTCGTGTGCGCGGCAACGACTGGTTGTACACCTACCTGCGCACCTTCTACGCTGATCCTGCGCGTCCGCTGGGTGCCAACAACAAGGTGTTCCCGAACGTCGGTATGCCCAACGTGCTGGTTGGCCTGCAGGGCAATCAGGTCATCGGTTGCAAGCAGGTTCAGGTCGTCACCGACGGCAAGAAGCAGTTCGACCCGCTGACCGGTGCGCCGATCACTCACGAAGCCTGCGATCAGCTCACCATCGAGCCGAACACCGGCAAGCTGAGCGAGGCCGAGTTCGACGAGAAGATCAAGAACCTGGTGACCTTCCTGGCCTATTCGGCCAACCCGGTCAAGCTGAAGTCCCAGCGCATCGGCACCTACGTGCTGCTGTACCTGGCGTTCTTCTTCGTGTTCGCCTACCTGCTCAAGCGTGAGTACTGGAAGGACGTTCACTAAGTCGTTCAGTCGTAGCAGACTTGCGCGCCCTGAGGGGCGCGCAGGTTTTTCTACCCTGCCAATTCTGGCGGCTACCTTCGGTTGTCGTGTCTGTGACGAAAATTGCTCCGGCAATTTTTTCGTGTTTCTGGAAAATCAAAAAAAGCGAGGAGGATCGCCATGGCGGTGACCAACAGGTTGACCTGCTACTCCGACCCCGCCGACCACTATTGTCATCGTGTGCGCCTGGTGCTCGCCGAGAAAGGTGTCAGCGTCGAGATCATCGATGTCGAGCAGGGCCGTTGTCCGCCCAAGCTTGCCGAGGTCAATCCCTACGGCAGTTTGCCAACGCTGGTCGATCGTGACCTGGCGCTGTACGAATCGTCCGTGGTGATGGAGTATCTGGACGAGCGTTACCCGCATCCACCGCTGCTGCCGGTCTATCCGGTTGCTCGCGCCAACAGTCGTCTGCTGATGCACCGTATCCAGCGTGACTGGTGCGTGCTGGTCGATCGTATTCTCGACAAGCGCAGCAAGGAGGCCGAGCGCCAACTGGCGCGCAAGGAGCTGCGCGAGAGCCTGACCGGTGTATCGCCGCTGTTTGCGGACAAGGCATTCTTTCTCAGCGACGAGCTGAGTCTGGTGGATTGCTGCCTGCTGCCCATTCTCTGGCGTTTGCCGGTTCTGGGTATCGAGTTGCCGCGTCCGGCCAAGCCGTTGCTCGACTACATGGAGCGTCAGTTCGCCCGTGAGGCCTTTCAGACCAGTCTTTCCGCTGCCGAGCGCGCGATGCGCTGAGAAGGAGGAAATCATGAATTCCAGTCGTCCCTATCTGGTTCGCGCCCTGTACGAGTGGATCGTCGATAACGACTGCACGCCGCACCTGCTGGTCAATGCCGAGTACCCAGGAGTACAGGTGCCGTCGGGCTTCGCCAGTGACGGTCAGATCGTGCTCAATGCTTCGCCCAGCGCCGTGCGTCATCTGCACATGGACAATCAGGCGGTGAGCTTCGAAGGGCGTTTCGGTGGGGTGGCGCACAGCCTGTACATCCCGGCTGCGGCGATTCTGGCGATCTATGCGCGCGAGAATGGTCAGGGCATGGTGTTCGATATGGAGCCGCCGGTCGCCGGTGGCCCTGAAGACTCGGGGCCGGATGACGATGGTCCTTCCGGTAGCGAGCCGCCGCGACCAAGCGGCCGGCCAAGCCTGAAAGTGGTCAAGTAGGGCGGCTACAGGCTACAGGCTACAGGCTACAGGCTACAGGCTACAGGCTACAGGCGATAGCAAGAGCTGTATGGCAATAAGAACGGGCGCCGATGGCGCCCGTTCTTGCCTGCAGCCTGAGGCCTGCGGCCCTTATTCAATTGGTGTATTCGAACAGGCGCACCACCCGCTGGACACCGGACACGCTCTGCACCACGCGGGTAGCTGCGTTGGCTTCTTCGCGGGTGACCAGGCCGAGCAGGTAGACGATGCCGTTTTCGGTGACCACCTTGACCTGTGCGCTCGGAACGCTGCTGTCGGCGACCATCTGGGTCTTGATCTTGGTGGTCAGCAATGAATCGTTGCTACGCGCCAGCAGGGACGCGGGGCGCTGTACCTGCAATTCGTTGTAGACCTTCTTCACCCCCTGCACGCCGCGAGCGGTCTGCGCGGCGCGATCCTTGAGCTCGCTGCGCGGGGTTTGTCCGGCCAGCAGGATCACGCCGTTGTAGCTGGTGACCACGATGCGCGAAGTGGGGCTGGACAGGTCGGCATGAGCGTTGCTGATGCGCGAGGCGACCTCCGGGCCGAGGAACTGGTCGTCGATCTTGTTGCCGATGCTGCGGCTGCCGCAGCCTGCCAGGGTCAGGGTAACGGCCAGGGCGGCCAGAATCAGGGCGGAACGCTTCATTCTTCACTCCCAAACAATTGACTATCGATCAGGTCGCAGAGGCAATGGATAGTCAGCAGATGGACTTCCTGAATGCGTGCGGTGACTTTGGCTGGAACGCGGATTTCGACGTCTTCCGGCAGCAGCAGTGAGGCCATGCCGCCGCCGTCGCGGCCGGTGAGGGCGACGACAATCATCTCGCGGTCATGCGCAGCCTGGATGGCCTGGATGACATTCGCCGAGTTGCCGCTGGTGGAAATCGCCAGCAGCACGTCACCGGGCTGGCCGAGTGCGCGAATCTGTTTCGAGAACACCTCGTTGTAACTGTAATCGTTGGCGATCGAGGTGATGGTCGAGCTGTCGGTGGTCAGGGCGATCGCCGGCAGGCTCGGGCGCTCGCGCTCGAAGCGGTTGAGCAGCTCGGAAGAGAAATGCTGGGCATCGCCGGCAGAGCCGCCGTTGCCGCAGGTGAGAATCTTGCCCTCGTTGAGCAGGGCCTGGACCATCACAAGGCTGGCGTGCTCGATATAGGGCGCGAGGACTTCCATGGCCTGCTGCTTGGTGTCGATGCTGGCTTGGAAGAGCTGGCGGATTCGGGATTGCATGTCCATCGGTGTTTGACCTTTGAATGGCGGCTATGTCAGGAGTCGAACGCGTTGCGGATCCAGTCCGGAGGTCGGGCTGGCTGATCGCGGCCCAGGGCGACCACATCGAAACGGCAGGGGTTGTTCGCCCAGCGCGATTCGCGCTGCAGGAACAGTTGCGCGGCGATGACCAGCCGTTGGCGCTTGCGCCAGTCGATGCTCTCGATCGCGCCACCCCATGCGGTGTGTCGGCGGTAGCGGACTT
>JAEYXX010000018.1 GCA_023431055.1 Pseudomonadota bacterium | reverse complement strand
ATGCGCAACAATGGTCACCGGCTCCCCGACCTCGCACTTCTTTACCGCTACAACCTTGTGATGCGAAGTCCGCCACTCTCTCGAGTCCGGCTTCGGGATACTCCACGTAGTGGTAATGAGGCGGGGGCCGATCTACAGACGAGGTCACGCAAGGTGCCTCTAGGAGCGAACGGCCTCCCCGGAAACTGTTTCTTCGTTGCGGTTGGTAATGCGCTCAACATACAAGGAGCGGCTTTAGCCGCGAAAATCGCGGATGAATCCGCTCCTACAGGTATGTGCAGAGTTATCGTTCCACCGCTTTACGCATCGAGAAACGCCACATCCGACCAGGTGAACAGGTCGGTGCGATAGCAGCGAAGGTCGTCTGAGTTAAAGGTCAAATGCCCCGAACGCACTAAGCTGAAGTCTAGGGATAAGAACGACGAGGACCGACCATGCAGCAACCTCTGTGGACGCCTTCCGCCGAGCGTATCGCCGCCAGCCGAATGGATGCCTTCCGCCGTTTCGTCAACCAGCGCCACGGCTTGCAACTGGCCGACTACCCGGCCCTGCATGCCTGGAGCGTCGAGCAGCGCGAGGCCTTCTGGCAGGCCATAGTCGATTTCTTCGAGATTCGTTTTCATAGCCCCGCGGAATGCGTGCTGCGCGAAGGCCTGGCGATGCCGGATGCGCAATGGTTCCCCGGCGCCACACTGAACTTCGCCGAACACCTGCTGCGCCGTCGCGATGGCCACCCGGCGCTGGTGGCCATCGGCGAAGACGGTAGCCGCGAACAGCTCAGCCATGCGCAACTGGCCGCTCATGTCGCCGGCCTGCAAAGAGCCCTGCGCGAGGCCGGCGTGGGTATCGGCGACCGCGTCGCGGCCTTCATGCCCAACACCTGGCAGACGGTGGTGGGCATGCTCGCCAGCGCCAGTCTCGGCGCCACCTGGTCGAGCTGCTCGCCGGACTTCGGCACCCAGGGCGTGATCGACCGCTTCGGCCAGATCGAGCCCAAGGTGCTGATCGCCACCGCTGGCTACCGTTACGCCGGCAAGTCCATCGACCTGACCGACAAACTCAATGAAATCCTCGTGCAACTGCCCAGCCTGGAAAATCTGGTGATCGTGCCCTACTCGCGCGATGAGGCCAGCCCTACTGATTACAAGTCAGTTGCTCCAGTGACCCTTTGGCAGGACTTCTACCTGCCCGGCGGTGCACCGCAGTTCACCCCGGTGCCGTTCGACCAGCCGCTGTACATCCTCTACTCCAGCGGCACCACCGGCGTGCCCAAATGTATCGTCCACGGTACCGGCGGCACCCTGCTGCAGCACGTCAAGGAGCATGGTCTGCACACCGACCTGGGTGCCAGCGACACCCTGTTCTACTACACCACCTGCGGCTGGATGATGTGGAACTGGCTCATGTCCGGCCTGGCCCTGGGCGCTACCCTGGTGCTCTACGACGGCTCGCCCTTCCATCCCGAGCCCTCGCGCCTTATCGACCTGATCGATGCCGAGGACATTTCCATCTTCGGCACCAGCGCCAAATTCATCGCCGCACTGGAGAAAGCCGGCGTCAAACCGCGCGAGAGCCACAGGCTGAGCAGCCTCAAGGCCATCCTCTCCACCGGCTCGCCGCTGGCCCATGAGAGCTTCGAGTACATCTACCGCGATGTGAAACGCGATCTATGCCTGTCATCGATCTCCGGCGGCACCGATATCGTGTCCTGCTTCGCCCTGGGCAACCCGACCCTGCCGGTGTGGCCTGGCGAGTTGCAGTGCAAGGGCCTGGGGATGGACGTGCAGGTGTGGGACGAAGACGGTCGCCCGCTTCACGACGGTAAGGGCGAGTTGGTCTGTGCTCGGCACTTCCCCTCGATGCCGGTGGGATTCTGGAACGACGCTGACGGTGAAAGATTCCGCGCAGCCTATTTCGCCACCTTCCCCGGCGTCTGGGCTCACGGTGACTATGCCGAAGAAACCGAGCACGGCGGCCTGGTCATTCATGGCCGCTCCGACGCGGTGCTCAACCCGGGTGGTGTGCGTATCGGCACCGCGGAAATCTACCGCCAGGTGGAAAAGGTGCCGCAGGTGCTGGAGTCCATCGCCATCGGTCAGGACTGGCAAGGCGACGTGCGCGTGGTGCTGTTCGTGCGTCTACGCGAGGGCATGACGCTGGACGATGCCTTGCGCGACGAAATCTGTCGGATCATTCGCGCCAACACCACGCCGCGCCACGTGCCTTCGCGCATCGTTCAGGTCGCCGACATCCCGCGCACCCTCAGCGGCAAGATCGTCGAACTGGCGGTGCGCAATGTCGTCCATGGTCGCCCGGTGAAGAACACCGACGCCCTGGCCAATCCGCAGGCGCTGGAGCTGTATCGCGACCTGCCCGAACTGCAGAAATGAGCGAGTGACGACTGCCCCACATACCTCGAAACCACCGCCTCCTATACTGACTTGATCAGAACAACAGGATGTTCGTCGTGCTCAAGCTCTTCTGCCCGCTCGTTGCCCTGCTGTTCGCTGCAGCGGCATCGGCCGATGAACCTATCCAGCTGTACATGCCGGAGGCGCCGCCGCTGGCGCTTACTCATTACGCCGGCGGCCATGGCATGGTGGGCGACGTCGCACTGGCTGCACTGGCACGTATCGGCAAACTCACCCATATCGTCGCTGAACCCTGGCCGCGGGCCCAAGCGCGCGTGGCCAAGGGCAAGAACCTGCTGATCATTCCCCTGTCACGCACGCCCGAGCGAGAGGAGCTCTACACCTGGATCGCTTCGATCATGGAGCTGGAGCGCGCCTTCTTCAGCCTTGATGCGCCGGTCGAAAACTACGACCAGGCCCGTCAGCGTTACCGCCGCATCGGCGTCGGAATGGGCACCGCCCAGGTTGGCATCCTGCAGCGCGAGGGCTTCAGTGACGAGCAGATCGTGCAGCTCAAGCTGGGCGAGAATCCCGCCCACCTGCTTGTTCTCGGGCGTATCGACGCCTGGTTCACCGGTGTGCCGGAGGCGCTGTACATCTGGGAAAACTCCATTTACCGCGAGCAGAACCTGCGCAGAAGCCCGACACTGGCCAGCACCGGTCTGTACCTGAGCTGCTCGAAGGACTGCGATGAGCAAATGGTCGAACAGCTGCGCGACGCGATTAGAGCACTCGAGCAGGAAGGCGTCAGCCACCTTTTGCGACAGGCGTATCTGCCGCTGCAGCCCGATCCCTAAATCCCCTGCCGCCCCGGATCCTCTGGCGGCAGCTCCTCCTCGATATCCTCCAGCTTCAGCTCCAGCCCCCAATCGCCTGCCGGGGCGGCCTTAGGTGCGGTGACGGGCGCAGCTACCGGTGCAGCGGCGGGTGCCGGCCTGGCATTGGCCGGGTTGTCGCGATAGAGCTTGAGCTTCAGGCGCACGTTGTTCGCCGAGTCGGCGTTCTTCACCGCCTCCTCTTCGTCGATGGCGCCCTCGTGCACCAGATCGATCAGCGCCTGGTCGAAGGTCTGCATGCCCAGGTTCTTGGATTTCTCCATGATTTCCTTGAGCTCGGAAAACTCGTTGCGTTTGATCAGGTCGCGCACCGTCGGCGTACCCAGCATCACTTCCACCGCGGCGCGGCGCTTGCCGTCGACGGTCTTGACCAGACGCTGGGAGACGAACGCCTTGAGGTTGTTGCCCAGGTCGTTGAGCAACTGCGGACGGCGGTCTTCGGGGAAGAAGTTGATGATGCGGTCCAGCGCCTGGTTGGCGTTGTTGGCATGCAGCGTGGAGATTGCCAGGTGCCCGGTGTCGGCGAAGGCCAGGGCGTGCTCCATGGTCTCGCGGTCGCGGATCTCACCGATCAGGATCACGTCCGGCGCCTGGCGCAGAGTGTTCTTCAGCGCGGCATGGAAGCTGCGGGTGTCCACGCCCACCTCACGCTGGTTGATGATCGACTTCTTGTGCCGGTGCACGTACTCCACCGGGTCTTCGATGGTGATGATATGGCCGCCGCTGTTGCGGTTGCGGTAGTCGATCAGTGCCGCCAGCGAGGTTGACTTGCCCGACCCCGTACCGCCGACGAACAACACCAGGCCGCGCTTTTCCATCACCGTGCTGAGCAGCACCTCGGGCAACTTGAGGTCTTCGAAGCGGGGGATGTCCAGCTTGATGTTGCGCGCGACGATGGACACCTCGTTGCGCTGCTTGAAGATGTTGATGCGGAAACGCCCGACACCGGCCAGCGAGATGGCCAGGTTCATTTCCAGCTCGCGCTCGAACTCCTCGCGCTGCGCGCTATCCATGATCGAATCGGCGATGGCTGCCACATCGCCCGCCTTCATCGGCTCCTGGCTCAGCGCCTTGAGCACGCCGTTGAACTTGGCGCAAGGCGGTGCCCCGGTGGACAGATACAGATCGGAGCCATCCTGACTGGACAGGATTTTCAGCATTGCGTGGAGATCCATGGCGGCGTTTTCCGTGGGCACGATTGAAATACCATAGGCCATGATCGCCCGCATCGCGGATGATGCATGCCCGTAAAATTGACGCCATTCTGCTGGCGCAACGAATCCTGGCACAATAGCGCCCTGACAGAATTGAGGAACCCATCAATGGCAAAGGCAATGGCCCGCCACATCCTGGTCAAGACCGAGGCGGAGGCTGCCGCGCTGAAAAAGCGTATCGCCGCTGGCGAAGCCTTCGATGTGCTGGCGCGCAAGCACTCGACCTGCCCCTCCGGCAAGAAAGGTGGCGACCTCGGCGAAGTACGCCCCGGGCAGATGGTGCGCGCGGTGGATCAGGTGATCTTCAAGAAGCCGCTGCGGGAAGTGCACGGCCCGATCAAGACGCAGTTCGGCTATCACCTGATCCAGGTGTTCTTCCGCGACTGATGCACGCTCAGGCGCCAGGTTCGCCCATGAACTCGACGATCTTGCTTCTGAGCCAACGCTCGGCAGGGTCGTTGTCGGTCACCCCGCTCCAGACCATCGACAGGTCCGAGTTGACCAGCTCGAAGGGAGGGTCATCAGCGCGCAGACTGGTGCCTTCGATCAGCGCAGCGGCGGCGAAATCAGGCACGGTCGCGAGCATCTCCGTACCGGTGATGATCGAGCGCAAGCCACTGAATTGCGGCACGGCCAGTACCACGCGACGTGAGCGATTCAGGCGCGCCAAGTCGTTGTCGATATTGCCGCACAGATCACCCGAGAACGACACCAGCGCGTGCGGCCGCGAGCAGTACTCATCCAGCGTCAACGCTCCCGGGCGATCATCGCCACGCAGCACCTTGACCTTCATTTCGCGCAACTTGCGCCGCTTGGCGTTGGCCGGCAGCTCGGTGGTATAACTGACGCGAGATTTCCCCAGACGCCAGCATCGACGACATCAGCAGGAAGTTGACCCGCCGCACGACGATCACCACCTCCGGCGCCTCTTCACGGATCTGCTTGAGCAAAGCCGGGAACAGGCCGAATTCGGCGTCATCGGACAGGCCGATGCGGAAGGTGTCGCGGTTGGTCGCCGGGTTGAACTCGCGGGCACGGCTGACCGCACCCGAGATGGTATCCATCGCCGACTGAAGCTCCCTGAGAATCGCCAGCGCCCGCGCCGTCGGCTCGAAGCCACGACCATTGCGTACCAGCAACGGGTCGTCGAAAAGATCACGCAAACGGGCCAGCGCCGCGCTAACTGCCGGCTGACCGAGAAACAGCTTCTCGGCCGCGCGGGTCAGGTTCTTTTCGAACATCAGGGTTTCGAAGATCACCAGCAGATTCAGGTCGACGCGGCGCAGGTCGTTGCGATTCATCCAGAGGGCCTCGGGGCACAGGTTTATTGGCGCATTAAAGCAGCAACTCCC
>JAEYXX010000086.1 GCA_023431055.1 Pseudomonadota bacterium | reverse complement strand
CAGCCCGGATGAAGGCTGCGGTCGACGTTGGGGCTTCGATACCCGCTTCACGCAGCATGCCGCGCAGCAGGTTGATGCGCTGGGTGCGGCTCTTCTTCCAGGTTTCACGTAGCCCGTGCAATTGCTGGAGCTGTTGTTGATCGTGGCTTTTCACCGGCACGGGATGAATGTCTTTGCAGCTCGCCGCTTCGAGCATGGCATCGCAGTCATTACGGTCGGTTTTGTTACGGCGGCGATAGGGCCGCACATAGCGTGGGTGCAGCAGCTTCACCTGATGACCGAGCGATTGCGCCAACCGCCCCCAGTAATGCGCTGTGCCACAGGCCTCCATCACCCACTCGACCGGCTCGGTCTGCTCCTGTATATATCGCCGGAACGCCTCTCGGTTCAGCCGCTTGCGCTGCATCACCTGGCCGGAGCGGACACTCTCGGCAACTTGGTAAACGGACTTGGCCAGATCAACTGCGATGCGCTTCATGACGACACTCCCAATTTCAGTCACCACCGTTCTCGGTATAGAACGGTGGCGCGGGGAGAGTCCATTACAGCATTCAAGTTCGTTCGCTCCGCTCACTCGGGACGGGCTAAAGCCCGCCCCTTAACCAAATGTTAGCCCTTAGGAAAGAAACACCATGGCCACCTACCTTTTGATGCCAATCAGCAAAGAGGCATTTCAGAACCCAGAAAACTCCAAAAAAGCCATTGATTTTTTAGTGGACTCTGGCCTCGCATTTCATGACATGAAAATAGAAGTATGGAGTTATCCCTTTAGGGTCGAGGGGCAATATTACGGCGAAGAAGAACTAAAATATGACTCACTACTTGATTTATATAAAGACATAAAGCAAATCAAAATGGATGAAACCATGTTTAAAGTCGGCTTCAGCCAATACTCCATGGATTACGATAGATACAAAGAACAAGGTAAGTTGCCTGGCATTAATTTTCTCACCGAGCAGTTGCAATCACATATATCTGCCTTTTCAAAAGAAAATGAAATCTCCCCTATCCTAGATATTTTCGGCCATATTAAAATTGGCTTTATTTCAGAGGATGGACAGGATGAACAGGGCGAAATCCGTGGCGTCGGGATATATTGCGACGGGTATGCAGCATACTTTATGGAGGAAGCAGGTTATCTCAACACCCTAGATTCCAGCCTAGGGATTTATCAGGTATTAGAAAATCTGGCACAGATTTATGGTGAGAAAATGACTTTGCAATTTAGGAGCTGACCAACTGGTTGCCTACTGCAGCTGACCATGACATTTAATAGGTTATTACAATAAAAATGGCTAACAAGTGTATATGGACTCTCCCCACAAGTAGTGAGTAAAGCTTTGCCTTTGCACCTGTCGTCAGCGCGGTTGCATTCGTATATCCGGCCTGTTGTGGGCGCTACCGCCCTGGCCATTCTGTAGTTCGCGCAGCGGGGGCCAAGCGTTCAATCGATCACGAAGATCATTATTGTTGTCGGCCTTGCTCCGCTGCAGCGGCCTGAGCGCGATCAAAGAAGTTGCCTACAGCAAAGCTCAGTCGTACAACCGCACCCTGAAACAGGCGCCGCCCAGTTCCGAATCTTCCAGGCTCAGCTCGCCGTCGTAGCTGTCGACGATATCTTCCACCACCGCCAGGCCGATGCCCTGCCCCGGGTTCTGTGCATCCAGTCGTTCGCCGCGCTGCAGCACCCGCTCACGCTGGTGCGGGGGCACGCCGGGGCCGTCGTCTTCGATGGTCAGCAGGCAGCCGTCGGTCAGGGGTTGCAGCCTCACGCGCACCTGTTGCAGGCACAGGCGGTAGGCGTTTTCCAGCAGGTTGCCGAGCAGTTCCATCAGCGCGCCACGTTCCATGGTGATCTCGCTGTGCGCGGGCACGTCCAGAGTCGCTTCGACGCGCTTGTCGCGGTAGACCTTGTCCAGCGAGCGGCACAAGCCATCGAGCAATGGCCAGACCTGCTCGCGATGGCGCACCAGGCCGCTGCGTCTCAGGCTGGCGCGCTGCAGCTGATAGCCGACCTGCTGGCTCATGCGCTCGATCTGCGCCTGCATCAGTTGCGCCTGTTCACGATTATCGGGCTGCGCGGCCAGGGTTTCGCCAATACCCTGCAAAACGCTGAGCGGCGTTTTCAGGCTGTGCGCCAGGTCCTCAAGCGAGTCGCGATAACGCTCGCGCTGACGCCGCTCGCTGTCGAGCAGGCGGTTGAGGGAGTTGGTCAGGCGCAGCAGTTCACGCGGGTGTTCGTCACTCAGGCGCTGACGGGTGCCCGCCTCCACGCCATCGAGTTCGTCACTCAAGCCGCGCAAGCTGCGAAAGCCCCAGGTCAGGCCGAACCAGAGCAGGCCCAGCAGCACCAGCAACGCGATGCCCAACCACAACCGCAGCTGCCAGGCGAAACCGTTGAATAGCCCCTGGTATTCGCTGGTCGGCTGCATGGTGACGATGCTCAGCGCGGTGCTGTTACCACGCAGCAGGTCAACCTCGATGTCATACACGAAGTATTCCTGGCCATTGTCGTCGCGAATCCGCACGAACTCATGGCCACGACCGTCATAGCGCGGCAGGTAACGCACCAGTTCGTCGATGGACGAACGCGAGCGCCAGATCATCTGGCCTTCACGGTCGAAGATGAAACCCAGCAGGTGTGAGTCGAGGTTGTCGAATTCTTCGTCCGGCATCTTGTCCGGCATGTGCAGCTGGCCATCGTGAATGCGCGCGGCGGAGATCAGTGCAGCGGCATCGGAGGCCAGACGCTTTTCCACGGTCTGCTCCAGGGCCATGAGAAACACGCCCTGCAGCACGGGCATCAACAGCAGCATGAACAGCATCGCCAGCGCCGCACTGGCCAGCATCAGGCGCAGCCGCAGGGAGCCGAAACGGATACGCAGCTTGCGTATGAAGACGCGCGCTCGCCTCACTTGCAGCGCTCGTTGAACATGTAGCCCTGACCGCGCACGGTTTCTATCAATTTACCGCCCAGCACGGCCTCGAGCTTGCGCCGCAGACGGCCTACCAGAACCTCTATGACATTCGGATCACGCTCGTCATCGCCTGGGTAGAGCTGCTCCATCAGACGCTCCTTGGCCACAACCTGCTGGTGGTGCAGCATCAGGTACTCGAGGATGCGGTACTCGTAGGCGGTCAGTTGCAGGGACTGCTCGTCCACCATGGCCTGTTTACGATTGAGATCCAGCACCAGCGAACCGGCCTCGATGGTCGACTTGGTGAACCCGGACGAACGGCGCAACAGCGCGTTGAGACGCGCTTCGAGTTCTTCGAACTGGAAAGGCTTGACCACATAATCGTCGGCACCGCAGGAAAGCCCTTCGACCTTGTCCTGCCAGTTGCCACGCGCAGTGAGGATCAGGATCGGAAAGTTCTTGTCCTGACTGCGCAGCTGACGGATCAGGTCGATGCCGCTCATGCCCGGCAAACCGAGATCCACCAGAGCCAGGTCATGGTTGAAGGACTCAGCTCGGTACAGTGCTTCTTCGGCGGTGCGCACGGCGTCCACCACATGCCCGTTTTCACTGAGGCGAGTGAACAGATGGTGACGCAGTAACGCCTCATCCTCCACCACCAGCAATTTCATGAGATTTCCCCTTTTTAGTTGTACGAAGGCCGGGCAGAAGCCCGGCCTGGTAACGCTAAGCCGCCATTAGAAGGCGAAGTTGGCGCCGAGGTAGAGCTGCGAACTGCTATGCAGGTCCAGCGACCCGGCCTTGCCTTCACCACGCGGTGCCATTTCCGTGCTGGCGTTGGTACGCAGATAACGATAGCCGGCTTCGATCGAGGTATTGCTGTTCAGTTCCTGCAGGATACCGGCCTGCAAACCTGCAGCAAATCCGATGTCGCTGTCGCGGGAGAAGCCGCGACTCTCCTGCTCGAGCTTGACCAGGCCCGCGGTCACACCGCCGAACAGCTTGGTGTTGTTGCTGCCCAGGGGTACGAACATGTCGTAGCTGCCGAGCAGATTCTGCTGGCGCAGCTTGTAGCCATTGTGACTGTCGGAGACGTTTTCGTAGGTTGCGTAGTAACGGCTATCGGCAGTCTTCTGACCGGCACGGATGCCCCAGGTCCCTTCGCCATCGATCACCTTGTCCAGCTTCGGATTGCCGAGGTTGGCATTCAGCGCGTTGGACTTCTGGATGTTGTTGTCGGTCTGGCCCCAGGTCAGGCCGACGAAATTGTCGTTGGCCTGGGCAGCGGTTGCGCCCAGAGCCAGGCAGGTAGCGAATGCGATACGGTTCAGGGTGATTTTCATCGAATCGTTCCTCTCGTTGCAGTTTTGATCAACTCGGCAACAAGTCTGCAGGAAGACTACTGAATCCCCGCTGAAACCTCCTTGAACCTGCACTGAACGAGCAGCAAACAGCCTAGATACGTCGTACCAGAGCGGTCGCGACGACAAACAGGCAAGCCAGTACGCCGAGCAACGCCCACCACCCGGCGTGTTCCCAGACATAACCGCCGACATAACCCACCAGGCTGGAACCGAGGTAATAGGCACACAGATACAGTGCCGAGGCCTGCGCCTTGGCGCCTTGTGCATGCACCCCGACCTGTCCGCTGGCCACCGCATGCGCGGCGAAGAAACCCAGCGTGAACAATGCCAGCCCGACCACAGCAGCGCTCAGCCAGGGCGCAGCGCACAGCGCTACGCCTAGCAGCATGAGGCCGATGCCGCCATGCAACACCTGCCGCGCGCCAAAGCGTGGCACCAGTCGCCCGGCCCAACCGGCACTGAAGATGCCCAGCAGATAAACGGTGAAAAGCAGGCCAATCACCGTAGCAGAGAGATTGAAAGGCGCGCCGGCCAGGCGGAAGCCCACGTAGTTGAACAGCGCAACGAAGCCGCCCATCAGCAAGAACGCCAGGGCGAACAACACGCGCAGGCGCGGATTGCTCAGGTGCAGGGCGAAGTTGCGCAGCAGTCCGCGCAAGGACAGCGGCTGAGCCGTGAAATGCCGGGAGGGCGGCAACAGCCAGACGAACAGCCCCATCGCCAGCAAGCCGAGCCCGGCAATGCCGCCAAGTGCCCAGGACCAACCGCCGATATCACTGAGCAGGCCGGCCAGCAGACGACCGAGCAAGCCACCCAGGGCCGTACCACCGATATACAGGCCCATGGCGGCGGGCAACGCCTCGGGGTCGAACTCCTCGCCGACATAGGCCATGGCCAGTGCCGGCAAACCGCTCAGCGCCAACCCCAGCAGTGCACGCAACATCAGCAAGCTGCCCCACTCCTCCACCAGCGCGCAGGCGATCCCCAGCATCGCCGCCAGCCCCAGCGCAGCCGCCATCACCGGCTTGCGTCCCCAGCTTTCAGCCAGCGCTCCGGATACCAGCAGGCACAGGGCAAGGCTCAGGGTAGTCAGCGAAAGCGCCAAGCTGCTGCTGGCCGCAGACACGCGAAAGTGCGCGGCCAACAACGGCAGCAGGGGTTGCACGCAGTAAAGCATGGCGAAGGTGGCGAAACCGGCGCAGAACAGCGCCAGGGTGGCACGCCGATAACCGGCGCTGCCACGGCTCAGATGAGTCACGGACATGGGTGGACTGGCTCACGAAGCTGGATGCAAGCGATAGCCGGAACATGCCGCAAGACCGAACCGGGTGACGCCTGCAGGTGAATGAAACCAGACGAAATATTAGCACGCTATCGATAATCGCGAGCGCGTGCCATTACCGCTCGTGCAATTCCTTTTCCTTGATCCAGCTCAACAGACTTTGCCCTTACTAACGTTAGGGTCTAGCCTCAATTGCGAACGCAACGGAGAAGAGCGAATGGCTACCCCGCCCGAGCGCAGCGCCATGAAAGGCAAGGAAACTCGCCTGTTCGTCTTTCTCGTGGTCTGCCTGTTCCCCATCCTTTCGGTCGCGCTGGTCGGCGGCTACGGATTCATCATCTGGTTCATGCAGATGCTGCTGGGCCCACCTGGCCCCCCCACCTGATCCTTCCTCACCTACGGAGCCACGGAACATGGCCGCCTCTATGCATATTTCCAGTCTGCTGGTGCACGTACGGCCCGAATGGCTGGCTGCGGTGAAAGCCAACCTGCGCCAGCTCGAAGGTCTCGAACTGCATCAGGAAAGCCCCCAGGGCAAGCTGGTGGTGGTGCTGGAGACCGAACACGAGCGCGACATCCTCGCGCGCATCGAACAGATCAATGCGTTACCGGGCGTGCTCAATGCCGCCCTGGTCTACCACGAACTCCTCGAAGCAGAAGGAGATACAGAATGAAGCTCACCCGCCGTGAATTCGCCAAAGCCAACGCCGCTGCCATTGCCGCAGCGGCGGCCGGCCTGCCGCTTGCCAGCACCGCCAGCAACCTGATCACCGAGGCGGACATGACCCGCCTGGACTGGAACAAGGCGCCCTGCCGCTTCTGCGGTACCGGCTGTAGCGTGATGGTGGCCACCCGCGACAACCGCGTAGTGGCCACCCACGGCGACGTCAAGGCCGAGGTCAATCGCGGCCTGAACTGCGTCAAGGGCTATTTCCTGTCGAAAATCATGTACGGCGTCGACCGCCTCAACCAACCGCTGCTGCGCATGAAGAATGGCGTGTACGACAAGCAGGGTGAATTCCAGCCGGTGAGCTGGGAGCAGGCCTTCGACATCATGGAACAGAAGACCAAGGAGGCGCTGCGCGAGCATGGCCCCGAGGCCGTCGGCATGTTCGGTTCAGGGCAATGGACGGTGTGGGAAGGCTACGCCGCCAACAAGCTGATGAAGGCCGGTTTCCGTTCCAACAACATCGACCCCAACGCGCGCCACTGCATGGCTTCGGCGGTGATGGGCTTCATGCGCACCTTCGGCATGGACGAGCCGATGGGCTGCTACGACGACATCGAGGCCGCCGACGCCTTCGTGCTGTGGGGCTCGAACATGGCCGAGATGCACCCGATTCTCTGGAGCCGGGTCACCGATCGCCGCCTCAGCCATCCGGACACCAAGGTCGCGGTGCTTTCCACCTTCGAGCACCGCAGCTTCGATCTGGCCGATATCCCGCTGGTGTTCAAACCGCAGACCGATCTGCTGATCCTCAACTACATCGCCAATCACATCATCGAAAGCGGCGCGGTGAACAAGGACTTCGTCGGCAAACACACCAAGTTCGCCCGCGGCGCCGACGACATCGGCTACGGCCTGCGCGCCGACAACCCGCTGGAAATGCAGGCCAAGAACGCGGCCAAGGCCAACACCTGGGAAGACATGTCCTTCGAGCAGTTTGCCGCCTTCGTCAAACCCTACACGCTGGAGCGCACCGCCAAGGAAAGCGGCGTGGCGGCCGAGCGTCTCAAGGCGCTGGCCGAGCTGTACGCCGATCCCAAGCTCAAGGTCATGTCGTTCTGGACCATGGGTTTCAACCAGCACACCCGCGGCGTCTGGGCCAATAACCTGATCTACAACCTGCACCTGCTCACCGGCAAGATCAGCGAACCGGGCAACAGCCCCTTCTCCCTCACCGGCCAGCCATCGGCCTGTGGCACCGCGCGCGAGGTGGGCACTTTCTCCCATCGTCTGCCCGCCGACATGCTGGTGGCCAACCCCAAGCACCGTGCAACCGCCGAGAAGATCTGGAAGCTGCCGGCCGGCACCATCCAGGAAAAACCCGGTTTTCATGCCGTGGAACAGAGCCGCAAGCTCAAGGACGGCGTGCTCAAGGTCTACTGGACCCAGGTCAGCAACAACATGCAGGCCGGCCCCAACGTAATGCAGGAGATCCTCCCCGGCTGGCGCAACCCGCAGGCCTTCGTCATCGTCTCCGACGTCTACCCCACCGTCTCCGCCCAGGCCGCCGACCTGATCCTGCCCAGCGCCATGTGGGTGGAAAAGGAAGGTGCCTACGGCAATGCCGAGCGCCGCACGCAATTCTGGCACCAGCTGGTGAAGGCGCCGGGCGAGGCCAAGTCCGACCTCTGGCAACTGGTGGAATTTTCCAAGCGCTTCACCACCGATGAGGTCTGGCCCGCCGAACTGCTGGCAAAGGCCCCGGAATACAAGGGCAAGACGCTGTATCAGGTGCTGTTCGCCAATGGCCAGGTCGACCAGTTCCCCAGCGAGCTGATCGAGGCTGGCTACGCCAACGACGAAGCCGAGGCCTTTGGCTTCTACCTGCAGAAAGGCCTGTTCGAGGAATACGCCCAGTTCGGCCGCGGCCACGCCCATGACCTGGCGCCGTTCGACAGCTATCACGCCGAGCGCGGCCTGCGCTGGCCGGTGGTCGATGGCAAGGAGACGCGCTGGCGCTATCGCGAGGGCCACGACCCCTACGTGGAAAAAGGCAGCGGCGTGCAGTTCTACGGTT
>JAEYXX010000139.1 GCA_023431055.1 Pseudomonadota bacterium | reverse complement strand
ATAAGCCTCTACCTTGTAGCGGCTTCCCGAGCGACTCAGTTCGAGGAGCTTGACCGAAGTCGAGCTGATATCGATCCCCAGCAGCGTATTCGCTTTCTTAGTGAAGAGCCCTAGCACGACCGTTTTCCTATTGGCATCCGCGACTTACGGACTATTTATGTTTTTCCACATTAAATATCAGTCTTGACAGAAGCGCAAATGGCTCCCCGGGAAAAAAAACGCTTATAATGTGATCAGCTTTTCCCTTTGAGCCACGGCTCCTGCTTAACTCATTCTTTTACTTGGAATTCCGAACATTTTGATACGCCTGCTGAAGTTTATCTGGTGGTCTTTCGTTGCCGTTTTTTGTGGGCTATTGCTCAGTTTCAGCGGTGCGTTTCTTTATCTTAGCCCGACCCTTCCGTCCGTCGAGTCGCTGCGTCAGGTCCAGCTGCAGATCCCGCTGCGCGTCTACAGCAGCGATGCCAAGCTGATCGCCGAGTTCGGCGAGATGCGCCGCTCGCCCATTCGCTTCGACGAGATCCCCAAGGAATTCATCAGCGCCCTGCTGGCAGCAGAAGACGATAATTTCGCCAACCATTATGGCGTCGATGTGACCAGCCTGATGCGCGCTGCCACGCAATTATTGAAAAGCGGTCAGATTCAGAGCGGCGGCAGCACCATCACCATGCAGGTGGCGAAGAACTTCTTCCTCACCAGCGAGCGCAGCTTCTCGCGCAAGGCCACCGAAATTCTCCTGGCCCTGCAGATCGAACGTGAACTGAGCAAGGACGAGATCCTCGAGCTGTACGTCAACAAGATCTACCTCGGCCACCGCGCCTACGGCATCGAAGCGGCCGCCCAGGTGTACTACGGCAAGTCGATCCGTGACCTGAATCTGGCGCAGATGGCGATGATTGCCGGACTGCCGAAAGCCCCGTCGCGCTACAACCCGCTGGTCAACCCGACACGCGCCAAGGAACGCCGCGACTGGATTCTCGGCCGCCTGTATCGCCTTGGCCGCATCGACCAAGCCAGTTATGAGGAAGCGCTGGCCGAAGAAGTCGATGCACGCTACCACGTGCCCGCCCCCGAACTGAGCGCACCTTATATAGCCGAGATGGCGCGTGCGGAGATGGTCGGTCGCTATGGCAGCGAGGCTTACACCGAAGGTTTCAATGTCACCACCACCGTGCCCAGCCAACTGCAGGAAGTGGCAAACACTGCGCTGCGTGACGGACTGATCGCCTATGATCAGCGCCACGGCTACCGCGGCCCCGAGAGCCGCCTGCCAGGCATGCCCCGCGAAACCTGGCTTGCCGAACTGAGCAAGTTCCGCAGCATCGGCGGTCTGGAGCCTGCGGTGGTGACCCAGGTGGAGAAGAGCGGCATCCTGGTACTGACCCGCAATGGCGAAGAGCAGGCCGTGGCGTGGGACAGCATGAAATGGGCACGCCCCTTCCTCAATACCAACAGCCTTGGCCCGCGCCCGCAACAACCCGGCGATGTCGCCCAGGTCGGCGATATCGTGCGCGTGCAGCGCCAGGAGGATGGCAGCCTGCGCTTTACCCAGGTGCCGGCGGCGCAAAGCGCTTTGGTTTCCCTCGATCCTTATAGCGGCGCCATTCAGGCACTGGTCGGCGGCTTCTCCTTCGACCAGAGCAACTACAACCGCGCCGTACAGGCCAAGCGTCAACCGGGCTCCAGCTTCAAACCCTTCATTTATAGCGCGGCACTGGATAGCGGCTACACCGCGGCGACACTGGTCAACGATGCGCCGATCATCCTCTCCGACGACTACCTGTCGCAGAAGTGGCGGCCGAAGAACGACAACAACACCTTCCTCGGTCCGATCCGCATGCGCGAGGCCCTGTACAAGTCGCGCAACCTGGTCTCGATCCGCCTGTTGCAGGACATGGGCATCGACCGCAGCCTGCGCTACATCGAACGTTTCGGCTTCGCCCCGCAGGACCTGCCACGCAACCTGTCGCTGGCACTCGGCACCGCCAGCCTGACGCCGATGGAAATCGCCGAAGGCTGGGCCACCTTCGCCAACGGCGGCTACAAGATCGAGCCCTACCTGATCGAACGCATCGAAGACCGCAACGGCAAGCTGCTGTTCCGCGCCAACCCGGCGCGCGTCCCCGGCAGCGAGCCGAGCGAAGAGAATGCCAACCTGACGGTGAACGCGACCGATGATCTGCCCCTGGAAGAACCCAAGGTGGCCGAGCAGATCATCGACGAGCGCACGGCCTACATCATGACCAGCATGCTGCAGGATGTGATCAAGCGCGGCACCGGTCGCCGCGCCCTGGCATTGGGGCGTAACGATCTGGCGGGCAAGACCGGCACCACCAACGAGTCCAAGGACAGCTGGTTCTCCGGCTACAACGCCGACTACGTGACCACCGTCTGGGCCGGCTTCGATCAGCCGGAAAGCCTGGGCCGGCACGAGTATGGCGGCACCGTGGCCCTGCCGATCTGGATGAACTACATGGGCGCAGTGCTCAAGGACCGTCCCAACCATCTACCCAAGGAACCCAAGGGCCTGCTGACCCTGCGCGTCGACCCGGTCAGCGGCCGCGCCGCAGCGCCTGGCACGCCGGACGCCTACTTCGAACTGTTCAAGAGCGAGGACTCGCCGCCGCCGATGAGCGAGTTCGAATCTGGCATGGGCGTTCCCGGCAGCCCGCTACCGGCCGACGAAATGGCGCCGATTGATCTGTTCTAGGAAAACGGCTACAGGCCTCAGGCTGCAAGCGGCAGGCAAAGGCCTGTAGCCTGTAGCCTGTAGCCTGTAGCCAAGATGACAATAAAAAACCCGCCGAAGCGGGTTTTTTATTGTTCGGCTGATCAGCCGTTGAACACATCATCCACCGACTTCAGCGGATAGTGCTTCGGATACGGCAGGGTTGCCACGCCGGACTCGATGGCGGCCTTGGCCACGGCGTCGCAAACCACGGTAATCAGACGCTGATCCATCGGCTTCGGAATGATGTACTCACGACCGAACGACAGCTCGATACCACCATAGGCGTCGCAGACTTCCTTCGGCACCGGCAACTTGGCCAGGTCGCGCAGCGCCAGGGCGGCGGCGATCTTCATTTCTTCGTTGATGCGGGTGGCGCGAACGTCCAGAGCACCGCGGAAGATGAAGGGGAAGCCCAGCACGTTGTTGACCTGGTTCGGGTAGTCGGAACGACCGGTAGCCATGATCACGTCATTGCGAGTCTCATGCGCCAGCTCCGGCTTGATTTCCGGATCCGGGTTGGAGCAGGCGAAGACGATCGGGTTGGCCGCCATGCGCTTGAGGTCTTCCGGACTCAGCAGATTGGCACCGGACAGGCCGACGAACACATCAGCCCCATCGAGAGCATCGGACAGCGTGCGCTTGTCGGTCTCGGTGGCGAACACGGCCTTGTACTGGTTCAGGTCGTCGCGGCCGGCGTGGATCACGCCCTTGCGGTCGATCATGAAGATGTTCTCGACCTTGGCGCCCATGCTCACCAGCAGCTTCATGCAGGAGATGGCGGCCGCACCGGCGCCCAGGCAGACGATCTTCGCCTCCTCCAGGGTCTTGCCGGCGATTTCCAGGGCGTTGAGCATACCGGCGGCGGTCACGATCGCGGTGCCGTGCTGGTCATCGTGGAATACCGGGATGTCGCACTGCTCGATCAGCGCACGCTCGATCTCGAAACACTCGGGGGCCTTGATATCTTCCAAGTTGATGCCGCCGAAGGTGATGGAGATGCGCTTTACGGTGTCGATGAATGCCTGCGGGCTTTCCGAATCGACTTCGATATCGAACACGTCGATACCGGCGAAACGCTTGAACAGCACGCCCTTACCTTCCATCACCGGCTTGGAAGCCAGCGGGCCGAGGTTACCCAGACCGAGGATGGCGGTACCGTCGGAAATAACGGCGACCAGATTGCCCTTACCGGTGTAGCGGTAGGCCAGCTCGGCGTCACGCGCGATTTCGCGTACCGGCTCGGCAACACCCGGGCTGTAGGCCAGCGACAGGTCGCGGGCAGTAGCAGTGGCTTTGGTCAACTCGACACTCAGCTTACCGGGGCGGGGCTGGGCGTGATATTCGAGAGCGGCAGTTTTTAGATCTGACATAGTGGCATTTCCGCTTTTGTTGGCTGTTGAACGGGCAGGCGGCCGAGGATACGCAAGTTGTATACACCTGCACAAGACCGTTCGGTCTCGATTGAAGCGCCGCGCTAGCGCAGCGTTTTCAGCCACTCGCCGGGGCGTGGTTCGCCGTTTGGGTAGAGCCCGTTGAGCAGGCGCAACTGCGCTTCGCCATCAGCCGGCAAAGGCGAATCCTTCGCCAGAGCGGCCAGGCTCTGCCCCGCCTTGGCGCGCACCAGATGCAGACGTACCGGCTCGGCCAGCTTGCGTTCGGCCGGTTTCAGCGGCCGATAACTGCGAATCACCTCGAGGAACCGCTGATCCTCGGTTTCCAGCGAAGCGCGCCCCTTCACCGCCGCCACGAACAGGTAAGCGCTGTCGCCCCGATAGATCACCGCGACACGCCGCGCCGACTGTCCCTGCAGCACCGCCGTATAGCCCTGCAGCGCACCCAGACGCAGCTCCTCGCCGGCAACCAGCCGCTGATTGCCGACGCGCCTGCGCAGGAATTCGGCGGGCGAAAGCTGCTTGTCCGCCGCTTCCAGCGTCATGGCGATGAAGGCCTGCTCATCCGGGGTATGGCCGATCAGCACATCCGGGCGGTTGACCAGTTGCCAGCCCTGCGGATAGCTCAGGGTGAAATCCAGCTCGCCATGGTAGAAGTTGTGCCCGCGGCGAATCCCGCTGGCGGCCGAATCGCCGAACACCAGGCCGTCGAGCATCTGCAGGAAATTGTCGCGCCCCACTTCCTGGTTGCCGCCGGCCAGCGCACGCGCAGGGCCAATCACTTCCTGCAGGCGTCTATCGTTGTCCGGATGGGTGTCGAACAAGCCGTGATAGCCGCCCGCTGTCGGCGCTTCACCACGCCTGGCGGCCTGCTCGCGGGCGAAGTCCTCCTGGCTCTTGAGCACCTTGACTACCTCGATCATCGCCTGCGGGTCATAGCCGCTGCGCGCCAGGTACTGCGCGCCCAGGCCATCGGCCTCCAGCTCCATGTCGCGCCCGTAGCCGCGTACGAAGGCATTGCCCATCACATTGGTCAAATCGCCCACCGCGCCGACACCGGTACCGATGGCCGCAGCCTGGCCGAGCAGCCCCCAGGCCGTGGACTGACTTTGCTGACGTACGCTGTGACGCGCCGTCACGTGGCCCACCTCATGGCCCAGCACAGCAGCCAGCTCCGCCTCGGAGTTGAGGTAGGCGAGCAGGCCACGGTGGATATAGATGTAGCCACCCGGCAAGGCGAAGGCATTGACGTCCGGGCTGTCGACCAGGGTGAAGACGTAGTTGAGCTGATTGCGATGGCTGCTGCGCGCCACCCGCTCGCCGACGCGCTGGATGTAGGCCTGCAGCTTGGCATCCTCGTAGCGCGGGTATTGCTTGAGGATTTCCTGGTTGTAGCGCGCGCCGAGATCCAGCTCCTGGCGCTCGCTCATCATCACGAAATCGGTACGACCGGTCGCGGGATTGACCGCGCAGCCGGCCAACCCGCTGCAGAACAGACACAGCATCAATGCACGAATCATGGCAACACCTCCAGCATCGCCGAATGGGTAAGCGGCAGCATCCAGCGCGCCTGTCCGGATTTCAAGCCGCGGCTTTGCCGGTCGATGACCCAGCCACGCGCCTCCACCCGCCGCCCCTTGAGTTTCTGCAAAGCGGGCAGATCGAACTCGCCGAGCAGTTCGGGCGCGACGCGCAGCACCCGACCGCCATCGAGATCGATCCACAGGCCGCCGCGATTGCGCTGCACCTCGACGACCCGACCGCCGAGCAGGGCAAAACCGCCACCTTTCAGTTGACCGGCCGCCTTCACCTGATTGGTACGCCATAGGCCGAGGCGCTGACGCCGCGCCTGGCGCTCGGCCTGCGCCTGACAGCTGGCCAGCGCAGCATTGGGAGCCACCGCAACCATGAAACCGAGACCTTCACTCAGCAACTGCGCTTCGAGATTACGCCCCTGGCGGTCATAGAGATGCGCCAGGGTGCGCCCGTAGCGGTCCTTGCGCTGCTTGCCGTAAAGCAGGCCGACGCGCCCATCGCTGGCATCGACCAGCGCCTGCAGACGGCGCCTGGATTGCACGGCGAAAGGCTCGTCACTGCGGCCCTTGCGCCCCAGTTCAGGTGCGTTGATACCAATCAGGCGAATGCTGCGCCCATCGGCCAGGCGCACCGTGTCGCCATCGACCACCTGGCGCACGGCGACCTGAGCAAGATCGGTACGCTGTGGACAAAAGGCCTGGGCTAGGCCGGCACAAAGCAGAGAAACGAAAAAGGCGCCCACCAGGGACGCCTTTTTCAGTATCACGGAGTGGCGCATGCCAGTTTCCGTTTTCGTTCGGTCGCTTACTTGGCGCCGAATACGCCGAAGCGCTGCTTGAAGCGATCGATACGGCCGCCGGTGTCCAGCACTTTCTGCTTACCGGTATAGAACGGGTGGCACTCGGAGCAAACGTCCAGGCTCAGGTTCTTGCCAATGGTGGAGCGGGTCTTGATCACGTTGCCGCAGGAGCAGGTGGCGTCGATCTCGACGTAGTTCGGATGGATATCGGCTTTCATGGTGCTTTCCTCGGGGTAGTCGTGCCGCCACCCGACCAATGTCAGGCACCGCACAGAAATAGGCCGCGCATCTTACCAGACACCTGACACGATGCAAGCTGCGCAAGGTGCCGGCCGTCGCGTGCTAAGATCGCCGGCCTGTCAAAGGAGCTCCTGGCTTGCCCAACCTGATCCTGCGCCTTGCCCTGCCCTCGCCGCTGCGCCGCCTGTTCGACTACCTCGCCCCCGCTGGCGTGTCGCGCAGTGCGCTGCAACCTGGCGTACGCCTGCGCGTGCCGTTCGGCCGGCGCGAGATGATCGGCGTGCTGGTGGAAGTCGGCAGCCAGAGCGAAGTCCCACTCGACAAGCTCAAGCCCGCCCTGGAACTGCTCGATGCTCGCCCCCCACTGCCAGCGCCGCTGTTCAAGCTGTGCCTGTGGACGGCGCAGTACTACCAGCACAGCCTCGGCGATACCCTGAGCTGGGCCTTGCCGGTACTGCTGCGCCAGGGCGAGCCGGCCGAGACCCGCCAGGAGCGTTACTGGCTGGCCAGCAAGGGCGCCAGTGTCGACGACCCGCGCCTGGCCCGCGCGCCGCGCCAGCGCGACGCACTCAAGGCGCTGGCACAACACCCGCACGGCGTGGCCCACAGCCTGCTCAGCCAGCTGCAACTCAATCGCGACAGCCTGCAATTACTGCATGAGAAGGGGCTGGTACGGGTCGAGGTGCGCCGCACCCGACCTCATCCCAAGCCCGCGCACTGGCTGGCACAACCGGAACTGCCACTGAACGCCGAGCAACGCGCCGCCGTGAACGCGGTGGCGTCAGGTTGGGATCAGTTCAATGCCTTCCTGCTCGCCGGCGTCACCGGCAGCGGCAAAACCGAGGTTTACCTGCAACTGATCCACCAATGCCTGCAAGCCGGTAAGCAGGCCCTGGTGCTGATCCCCGAGATCAACCTCGGGCCGCAGACCTTCGACCGTTTCGCCCGCCGCTTCAATGCACGCATCGCCCTGCTGCATTCAGCGGTCAATGATCGCGACCGCCTCGATGCCTGGCTGGCCGCGCGCGATGGCGAGGCCGACATCATCATCGGCACCCGCTCGGCACTGTTCACGCCGATGAAGAACCCTGGGTTGATCATCGTCGACGAAGAACACGACGCCTCCTATAAACAGCAGGAAGGCCTGCGCTATCACGCCCGCGACCTGGCGCTGGTTCGCGCGCGCCAGGAAGACATACCCATCGTCCTCGGCTCGGCCACGCCCTCGCTGGAAAGCCTGCACAACGCCCACAGCGGCCGCTACGCCCTGCTCAAGCTGACCCAGCGCGCTGGCGGCGCCAGCCAGCCGCGCTTCCTGCGCCTGGACGTGAAGAGCCGGCCGCTCGACTCGGGCATCTCCGGGCCGATGCAGCAGGCCATCGCCCAGACCCTGGCGGCCGGCCAACAGGTGCTGGTGTTCCTCAACCGTCGCGGGTTCGCCCCGACCCTGCTCTGCCACGACTGCGGCTGGCTCTCCGAGTGCCCGCGTTGCGATGCGCGCATGACCGTGCACCAGCGTTATCAGGAACTGCGCTGCCACCATTGCGGCCATGTCGAGAAGCAACCAAGCAATTGCCCGAAATGCCAGCACGTCGACCTGCGCCCGGTCGGCGCCGGCACCGAGCGCGCCGAGGAGCGCCTGGCGCTGCTGTTCCCCGATTACCCGGTGCTGCGCATCGACCGCGACAGCACCTCGCGCAAGGGCGCGATGGATCGCCTGTTCGCCACCATCAACAAGGGCGAGCCGTGCATCCTGGTCGGCACGCAGATGCTCGCCAAGGGTCACCACTTCCCAAGGGTGACGCTGGTGTCGATCCTCGATGCCGACGGCGGCCTGTTCTCGGCGGATTTTCGCGCCAGCGAGCGCATGGCGCAGTTGATCGTACAGGTCGCCGGCCGCGCCGGGCGGGCCGAGGAGCCAGGCAAGGTGATCATCCAGAGCCACCTGGCCGATCATCCGCTGCTGGTGCAACTGACAGAACAGGGCTACTTCGCCTTCGCCGAACAGGCGCTGAGCGAACGCCGCAGCGCCGGCCTGCCGCCGTTCTGCCACCTGGCGCTGCTGCGCGCCGAGGCGCACAAGCCTGGCCAGGCAGAAGGGTTTCTCGATGAGGCCTGCAGCGAGGCCGAACATCTGCTGGGTGAGCTGGGCTTGTCCGGCATCGAACTGCTCGGCCCGGTACCGGCGCCGATGGAACGCCGCGCCGGACGTTTTCGCGCGCAACTGCTGCTGCAGGGCAATGCCCGCGCCCCGCTGCACCGCCTGCTCAACCATTGGCTGCATGCACTGGAGCAAATGCCCAGCGGCCGCGCAGTGCGCTGGTCGCTGGATGTCGACCCGATCGATCTTTTCTAGGCCTCAGGCTGCAAGCTGCAGGCCGCAGGCCGATCGCTTTGCCTGAAGCCTGTGGCCTGCAACCTGCAGCTACTTCTATAATGCGCAGTTTTCGACCAAAGCCCCAAGGCAACCCGAGCCGAACATGAAAGACAGCATTCGCCACCTGATCCAGCAAGCCCTCGACCGCCTGACCGCCGAAGGCGTGTTGCCTGCGGGCCTGACGCCGGCCATCCAGGTGGAGAACACCAGGGACAAGAGCCACGGCGACTTCGCCAGCAACATCGCCATGATGCTGGCCAAGCCGGCTGGCATGAAGCCGCGCGACCTGGCCGAGAAACTGATCGCAGCCCTGCCGGCCGACGAGCAGATCACCAAGGTGGAAATCGCCGGTCCCGGCTTCCTCAACTTCTTCCAGAACAGTGATGCCCTGGCCCAGCGCCTGGAAGCGGCACTGGCCGATGCCAAACTCGGCGTGCGCAAGAACGGTCCGGCGCAGCGCGTGGTGGTCGACCTGTCCGCGCCCAACCTGGCCAAGGAAATGCACGTCGGTCACCTGCGCTCGACCATCATCGGCGACGGCGTGGCGCGGGTGCTGGAATTCCTTGGCGACACCGTGATCCGCCAGAACCATGTCGGTGACTGGGGCACCCAGTTCGGCATGCTGCTGGCCTACATGCAGGAAAACCCGGCAGCCGCCGAGAGCGAGCTGGCTGACCTGGAAGGCTTCTACCGCGCGGCCAAGAAGCGCTTCGACGAATCCCCAGAGTTCGCCGACCGCGCCCGCGAGCTGGTGGTGCAGCTGCAGGCCGGCGACGCCGAGTGCTTGCGCCTGTGGCATCGTTTCAACGACATCTCCCTGTCGCATTGCCAGGCGCTGTACGACCGCCTCGGAGTCAAGCTCTCCATGGCCGACGTCAAGGGCGAGAGCGCCTATAACGACGACCTGCCGCAGGTGGTCGCCGACCTTGCCGCCAAGGGCCTGCTGACCGAGGACAATGGCGCCAAGTGCGTATTCATGGACGAGTTCAAGAACGCCGAAGGCAACCCGCTGCCGCTGATCGTGCAGAAGGCTGGCGGCGGCTACCTGTACGCCACCACCGACCTGGCTGCCACCCGCTACCGCGCAGACACGCTCAAGGCCGACCGCGTGCTGTACTTCGTCGACCAGCGCCAGGCCTTGCACTTCCAGATGGTCTTCGCCTGCGCGCGCCTGGCCGGCTTCGTCCCCGCCAGCATGGACATGGAACACATGGGCTTCGGCACCATGAACGGCCCGGACGGCCGCCCGTTCAAGACCCGCGACGGCGGCACGGTGAAGCTGGTGCAACTGCTCGACGAAGCCGAACAGCGCGCCTACAGCCTGGTAAAGGACAAAAACCCGGAACTGGACGAGGACGAGCTGCGTAGAATCGCCCGCGTGGTCGGCATCGCCTCGGTTAAATACGCCGACCTGTCCAAGCACCGCACCAGCGACTACAGCTTCAACTTCGACCTGATGCTGAGTTTCGAAGGCAATACAGCGCCGTACCTGCTGTACGCCTACACCCGCGTCGCCAGCATCTTCCGCAAGCTGGGCAAGGGTGTGGATGAAATCGGCGGGCAGATCACCCTGGTCGCCGATCAGGAGCAGGCCCTGGCCGCCAAACTGGCGCAGTTCGGCGAGCTGCTCGGCAATGTCGCCGAGAAAGGCACGCCGCATATGCTCTGCGCTTACCTGTATGACATCGCCGGCCTGTTCTCCAGCTTCTACGAGAACTGCCCGATCCTCAGCGCCGAGAGCGAAGCTACGCGCGACAGCCGTCTGCGCCTGGCTGCCCTGACCGGCCGCACCCTCAAGCAGGGCCTGGAGCTGCTCGGCCTGGAAACTCTGGAGCGGATGTAAATGGCAGCGCGCAAGAAGCCGGCGCCGAAACGCGGCGCCAGTCGCTATCAGGCCCCGGCGAAAAAGCCCGTACCGGGCTGGATCTGGCTGGCCTGCGGCCTGGTGGTCGGTGGTTTCTTCATGTTCCTGTTCAGCCTCGAACCGGGCCGTGACGAAATCAAGCGCGACAAGGGCGAGCAGGTGCGCAGCAGTAAACCCGAGCCAAAGCCGGCGCAATCCGAGCCGGCCAGGCCCAAGTATGACTTCTACACCCTGCTGCCGGAGTCGGAAGTGATCCTGCCGCAGGCGCTGGAGGAAACGCCGCCACCTGCCCCGGAGCAGAAGCCGGTCACCCCGGAAGAAGCCGCGAAGATCGACACCGCGCGCGCCGAAGCCGCGCTCAACGGCCAGGTGCCGCCGCCTCCGCCGCCCGTGCTGGCCAGCGCGCCGGTCACCACGCAGTTCTTCCTGCAGGCCGGCTCGTTCCGTAAGCGCGACGACGCCGACGGCCTGCGCGCGCAGATCATCCTGCTCGGCCAGAACGTGCGGGTGGAAACCGGCAAGGTACGCGAGGAGACCTGGCACCGGGTACTGGTCGGCCCCTTCGCCAGTCGCGAACAACTGGCCAGCGCGCAGAAGACCCTGGCAGCCGGCGGCTTCAGCAACCTGTTGTTACAGCAGCGTCAGGTCCGCTGATCAGCTTGGATAGGGAGGGTTAGCCCTCCCTTCAACTTTAACCTAACGGCGCCTTAGGTTATTGGACGGCAGATGTGCAGGGTCAGGCGGAGTAGCGAAATCACCACAGCGATTACACCAAGTACCGCCAGCATGCTCAACGCAGCCCAGATTGCCGCAACGTGGACACGCCGCTACATCGGAAGCTGCCACAGCTAACGACACGTTCCAATGCCCACCTTGCTCTTGAATAGGAGCAAGCAAATCATATGTTTTGAGCATATCCAGCAACCCCGTATGACCATAGGTCTGTGGGGAGAACGCCGGATCAGTGCGTTTCAAATATTGGCCTAAAGCCCCCAGACTAACCTTCCCCTCACTGGTATCACTTGTGAGCAAGGCCACGGCCTCTACCACAAAACGCGGCCGCCTTTTAACTGGGGGGCGAGGCGGAACGGGCTTCACACCCTCAGTTTTCACGTCGAGTTCAACTTTGCTGCCACTCTTCTCATCAGGTTCATTTTCTGATTCAAGAGCCCGGAGTCTCCACTCAAAAAACTGATCGCTGGCATTACGCAGCGCATCTGGCGTTTTCGGCTCACCAACAATGAAAACTGTAGCGCCACGCTCACGTAGCTTGCGACACAGATAAGCAAAGTCAGAGTCCGAGGTAACCAAGCAAAATGTATCGGCTCGCTGATCAAATAGAACCTCTAGCGCATCAAGAGCCAAAGCGATATCAGCTGTGTTCTTACCAGCCGCATACTGGTACTGCAGACATGGAGTAAAGGCCTGGCGCACCAGAGCCTCCTGCCATCGATTCCCCAGTGTTCCATGATTTCCATAGCCGCGTCGCATAACTACTCGACCGAACTGGGCCACAACACGTAAGGAATAATCCAAAATTTCAGGGGATACATTGTCGCAGTCAACTAGCACTGCCACCCGAGAGTCTCCTGCCGCCTGATACGCACCCATTCTTGAAGCTTTCCCTGCTTGGTCAATGTGAATACTTAAATCTTAATGCCTGCATCGCTCCCAGCACAGCCCTACGCTTCGCCAGCCCATCAGCAATCTGTTACAGCAGCGTAGGTCCGCTGATCGCCGTTTGATCCGCCGCCGGTTGAAAAGCCGCGGCGGGCACCCCATCTGAGTTTCCATCCGGGCAAGTTCGCCCCGCAGCGTGGAGATTCACCCTTGACCACCATCGTTTCAGTGCGCCGCCACGGCAAGGTCGTGATGGCAGGCGACGGCCAGGTATCCCTCGGCAACACCGTCATGAAGGGCAACGCCAAGAAGGTGCGCCGCCTCTACCACGGCCAGGTGCTGGCCGGCTTCGCTGGCGCTACCGCCGACGCCTTCACCTTGTTCGAGCGCTTCGAAGGGCAGCTTGAGAAACATCAGGGCCATCTGGTCCGCGCCGCGGTCGAGCTGGCCAAGGACTGGCGTACCGACCGCAGCCTGAGCCGCCTGGAAGCCATGCTGGCTGTGGCCAACAAGGACGCATCCCTGATCATCACCGGCAACGGCGACGTCGTCGAGCCCGAAGAAGGCCTGATCGCCATGGGCTCCGGCGGCAACTTCGCCCAGGCGGCCGCACGCGCACTGCTGATGAAGACCGACCTGTCCGCCCGCGAAGTGGCCGAGACCGCGCTCGGTATTGCCGGCGATATCTGTGTCTTCACCAATCATCACCAGACAGTCGAGGAACTGGACGCCCCCGAGTGAGGCCTATCTAAAAACTACCTGCGTTGTCATCGCCGCGTTGGAAACAGACTCGGAATGCTCATTTACAACAGTAAAGTCGACCGCGACTCCGACCGTTCCTCGCCTGCTTCCGCCTTGCGCTGGCTGCCTCGCCTACGTTTTTAGAGAGCCCCAAGCGTCCACTTTTTTCATCGATTCGATAGCGAGCCAGATTCCATGTCCATGACGCCCCGCGAGATCGTCCACGAACTCAACCGCCACATCATCGGCCAGGACGACGCCAAGCGCGCCGTCGCCATCGCCCTGCGCAACCGCTGGCGGCGCATGCAGCTGCCGGCCGAGCTGCGCCAGGAAGTGACGCCGAAGAACATCCTGATGATCGGCCCGACCGGCGTCGGCAAGACCGAGATCGCCCGCCGCCTGGCCAAGCTGGCCAATGCGCCGTTCCTGAAAGTCGAAGCGACCAAGTTCACCGAGGTGGGCTATGTCGGCCGCGACGTCGAGTCGATCATCCGTGACCTGGCCGACGCCGCGGTGAAGATGCTGCGCGAGCAGGAAATGACCAAGGTACGCCACCGCGCCGAGGACGCTGCCGAGGAGCGCATCCTCGACGCCCTGCTGCCGCCCGCGCGACAGGGCTTCGGCGACGAGCCGGTGCGCAGCGAGGATTCCAATACCCGCCAGCTGTTCCGCAAGCGCCTGCGCGAAGGTCAGTTGAACGACAAGGAAATCGACATCGAAGTAGCCGACGCCCCCATGGGTGTGGAGATCATGACCCCGCCGGGCATGGAGGAGATGACCAACCAGCTGCAGAACCTGTTCTCCAGCATGGGCAAGGGCAAGAAGAAGAGCCGCAAGCTCAAGGTCGCCGATGCCATGAAGCTGGTACGCGACGAGGAAGCCGCACGCCTGGTCAACGAGGAAGAACTCAAGGCCCGCGCGCTGGAGGCTGTCGAGCAGCACGGCATCGTCTTCATCGACGAGATCGACAAGGTGGCCAAGCGTGCCAACGCCGGCGGCGCCGACGTCTCGCGTGAGGGCGTGCAGCGCGACCTGCTGCCGCTGATCGAAGGCTGCACGGTCAACACCAAGCTGGGCATGGTCAAGACCGACCATATCCTGTTCATCGCTTCGGGCGCCTTCCACCTGAGCAAACCGAGCGACCTGGTGCCTGAGCTGCAGGGCCGCCTGCCAATCCGCGTCGAGCTCAAGGCCCTGAGCCCGCAGGATTTCGAACGTATCCTCAGCGAGCCGCACGCTTCGCTCACCGAGCAGTACAGCGCCCTGCTGAAGACCGAAGGGCTGAATATCGAATTCGCCGAAGACGGCATCAAGCGCATCGCCGAGATCGCCTGGCAGGTCAACGAGAAGACCGAGAACATCGGTGCCCGTCGCCTGCACACCCTGCTCGAACGCCTGCTGGAAGAGGTTTCCTTCACGGCCTCCGATCTCGCTGGCCAGCAGCACGGTGAGGCGATTCGCATCGATGCGGCCTACGTCAACGGCCACCTCGGCGAACTGGCGCAGGACGAAGACCTGTCGCGGTATATTCTTTAACAGCGGCTTCAGGCGGCAGGCTGCAAGCCGAAGCAAGGCCTGTAGCCTGTAGCCTGTAGCCTGTAGCCTGTAGCCTGTAGCCTGTAGCCTGTAGCCTGTAGCCTGTAGCCTGTAGCCGGAAATTCTCCCATGCCCATCCCCAGCGCGATCAAACTGCACAAGGCCTCGAAGACTCTGGAGCTGCGCTACGGCGAGCAGAGTTACTCGCTCAGCGCCGAGTTCCTGCGCGTGCACTCCCCCTCAGCGGAAGTGCAGGGGCATGGCCAACCGATTCTGCAGACCGGCAAGCTCAACGTCGGCCTCGAACGCATCGAACCCGCCGGCAACTATGCACTGAAACTGTGCTTCGATGACGGCCATGACAGCGGCCTGTTCACCTGGGAATACCTGCACGAGCTGGCCACCCGGCAAGAGCAACTCTGGGCCGACTACCTGGCGCAGCTCAGCGCCGCCGGCAAATCCCGCGACCCCAACGAGTCCGTCGTACGCCTGATGCTCTGACGTCTCATGCAAAGCTCGTCGTAGAGCGCTCTCCCTCTCCCCCACTTCGTTTCCCGGTAGTTAGAACGATTTTTCTAAACTATCGCGGCATACTCCTGCCCTATCGATCAGCTTGCCTAACGGCAAAAACTCGGGTAACCAAGGAACTGGCAGGTTCCCTGCGTTTGGCCCAGCCAGATGCAATGCATGACGCGGACTCGATCCGCCCCCGGCAACCCGAGCAGTACCTGGCCCTTGTTTCGCCGCGAGCACGGCCGGTGCGCGACTCAGGACATTGGAGCGTCGTAGATGAGTGACAAGAATAACGAAGACCTGAAACGCCAGGCCTCGGAAAACACCCTGGGACTCAACCCGGTGATCGGTATCCGCGGCAAGGATCTTTTGACCTCTGCCCGCATGGTGCTCGCCCAGGCACTCAAACAACCTTTCCACAGCGCCAAGCACGTCGCCCATTTTGGCCTGGAACTGAAGAACGTCATGCTCGGCCAGTCCGCGCTCAAGCCCGAAGACGGTGACCGCCGCTTCGCCGACCCGGCCTGGAGCCAGAACCCGCTATATCGCCGCTACCTGCAGACCTACCTGGCCTGGCGCAAGGAACTGCACGACTGGGTCGAGCACAGCTCGCTGTCCGAGCAGGACGCCAGCCGCGGCCATTTCGTGATCAACCTGATGACCGAAGCCATGGCGCCTTCCAACAGCATGGCCAATCCGGCAGCGGTCAAGCGCTTCTTCGAAACCGGCGGCAAGAGCCTGCTCGATGGTCTCTCGCACCTGGCCAAGGACATGGTGCACAACGGTGGCATGCCCAGCCAGGTAAACATGGAGGCCTTCGAAGTTGGCAAGAACCTGGCCACCACCGAGGGCGCCGTGGTGTTTCGCAACGACGTGCTGGAGCTGATCCAGTACAAGCCGATCACCGAAAGCGTGCACGAGCGCCCACTGCTGGTGGTGCCGCCGCAGATCAACAAGTTCTACGTCTTCGACCTGTCGCCGGACAAGAGCCTGGCGCGCTTCCTGTTGCGCAGCCAGGTACAGACCTTCGTGGTCAGTTGGCGCAACCCGACCAAGGCGCAGCGCGAGTGGGGCCTGTCCACCTACATCGAGGCGCTCAAGGAAGCCATCGACGTCATCTGCGCCATCACCGGCAGCAAGGACATCAACATGCTCGGCGCCTGCTCCGGCGGCCTGACCACCGCATCGCTGCTCGGCCACTACGCCGCGCTCGGCCAGCCCAAGGTCAATGCCCTGACCCTGCTGGTCAGCGTGCTCGACACCCAGCTCGACACTCAGGTAGCACTGTTCGCCGACGAGAAGACCCTGGAAGCCGCCAAGCGCCGCTCCTACCAGGCCGGCGTGCTGGAAGGCAGCGACATGGCCAAGGTGTTCGCCTGGATGCGCCCCAACGACCTGATCTGGAACTACTGGGTCAACAACTACCTGCTGGGCAACGAGCCGCCGGTGTTCGACATTCTCTACTGGAACAACGACACCACACGCCTGCCCGCCGCGCTGCACGGCGAGTTCATCGAGATGTTCCAGACCAACCCGCTGACCCGCCCGGGTGCGCTGGAAGTCTGCGGCACACCGATCGACCTCAAGCAGGTGACCTGCGACTTCTTCGTCGTCGCCGGCACCACCGACCACATCACGCCATGGGATTCCTGCTACAAGTCGGCTCATCTGTTCGGCGGCAAGTGCGAATTCGTACTGTCCAACAGCGGCCATATCCAGAGCATTCTCAACCCGCCAGGCAACCCCAAGGCACGCTACATGACCAACAGCGAAATGCCGCTGGACCCGAAGGCCTGGCAGGAAAGCTCGACCAAGCATGCCGACTCCTGGTGGCTGCATTGGCAAAGCTGGCTGGCCGAGCGCTCGGGCGAAACCAAGAATGCTCCACGGGCGCTGGGCAACAAGAAATTCCCGGCCGGCGAAGCCGCCCCGGGCACCTATGTACACGAACGCTGATCACCCACCTCAACCGCAGCGGCACCGGGAAGTGCCGCACGCCACGCGCCAGCCAGGCCGTGGCTAACCAGGTTTTCATCCTGGTAATTCTGGAGGCAGCCCGGACGGCCATCTCCAGCGCTCAACTCCACAGGGGCTGCGCCCATGCCGCAACCATTCGTATTCCGCACCATCGATCTCGATGGGCAGACCATCCGCACCGCGGTTCGGCCGGGCAACAGCCAGTTGGTGCCGCTGCTGATCTTCAACGGCATCGGTGCCAACCTGGAGCTGGTGATGCCCTTCGTCGCCGCCCTGGATCCGGAGCTGGAAATCATCGCCTTCGACGTCCCTGGCGTCGGCGGCTCATCGACCCCGGCCACGCCCTACCGCTTCCCGGGTCTGGCCAAGCTGGCGGCGCGCATGCTCGATTACCTCGACTACGGCCAGGTCAATGCCATCGGCGTGTCCTGGGGCGGCGCCCTGGCCCAACAGTTCGCCCACGACTATCCGGAACGCTGCAAGAAGCTGATCCTTGCCGCCACCTCGGCCGGTGCGGTGATGGTGCCGGGCAAGCCCAAAGTGCTCTGGCGCATGGCCAGTCCGCGGCGCTACGTGCAACCGTCATATGGCGTGCGCATCGCTCCGGACATCTACGGCGGAGCCTTCCGTCGCGACCCTAAACTGGCCATGGCGCACGCCAGCAAGGTGCGCTCGGGCGGCAAGATGGGCTACTACTGGCAGCTGTTCGCCGGCCTCGGCTGGACCAGCATCCACTGGCTGCACAAGATTCGCCAACCCACGCTGATCATGGCCGGCGACGACGACCCGCTGATTCCGCTGATCAACATGCGCCTGCTGGCCTGGCGCATCCCCAACTCGGAGCTGCACATCATCGACGACGGCCACCTGTTTCTGGTGACCCGCGCCGAAGCGGTGGCGCCGATCATCATGAAGTTCCTCGAGGAGGAGCGGCAACGTGCGGTGATGCACCCGCAACCCACCCCCGTGCGCCAGCATTGACGGCACCGGTTTGGTGCGCAATGTTCTGCATGCTCGACAAAGGGGCCTATCACGGCCCCTTCGATTTTCCACAGGCGCTCTGCAATGCACTTCCCGTGCGCCTGGTACAGGGCTTGCTGCACACCCGACACAAGTACAAGGCGCGCGTCAGGCAGTCCGCGCCATGAAAGTCTCTTGCAGGTCGTTGCGACGATCTGCCAGGCGGTTTGACGATGGAGTGTTACACCATGCGAGACAAGTCGAACCCGGCCTCACTGCCGGCACCTGCCACCTTCATGAATGCCCAAAGCGCAGTAGTGGGCGTACGCGGGCGCGATCTGTTATCGACCATGCGCCTGCTGGCCGCCCAGAGCCTGAAGAATCCAGTCCGCAGCGGCCGGCATCTGCTGGCCTTCGGCGGCCAGCTGGGCCGCGTGCTGCTCGGCGACACGCTGCACAAGGTCAACCCGCAGGATGCGCGTTTCGCCGATCCGACCTGGCACCTCAACCCCTTCTATCGACGCAGCCTGCAGGCCTACCTGGCGTGGCAGAAACAACTGGCGGCGTGGATCGACGATAGCGACCTGTCGGCCGATGATCGCGCCCGCGCACGCTTTCTCGCCTCGCTGATGAGCGACGCGCTGTCGCCATCCAACAGCCCGCTCAATCCGCAGGCGGTGAAGGAGCTGTTCAACACCGGCGGCAGCAGTGCCTTCAAGGGCCTGCGCCACCTGCTCGACGACCTGCTGCATAACGACGGCCTGCCCAGCCAGGTCAGCAAGCACGCCTTCGAGGTCGGCCGAAATCTCGCCTGCACACCCGGCGCCGTGGTGTTTCGCAACGAGTTGCTGGAGCTGATCCAGTACAAGCCGATGAGCGAAAAGCAGTACCTGCGCCCGCTGTTGATCGTGCCGCCGCAGATCAACAAGTACTACATCTTCGATCTGTCCAACGACAAGAGCTTCGTCCAGTACGCACTGAAGAACGGCCTGCAGACCTTCATGATCAGCTGGCGCAACCCCGATCCACGGCACCGCGAATGGGGCCTGTCGAGCTATGTGCAGGCGGTCGAGGAAGCCGTCGACGCCTGCCGCGCCATCACCGGCAGCAAGGACGTCAACCTGCTCGGTGCCTGCGCCGGCGGCCTGACCATCGCCGCCCTGCAAGGCCACCTGCAAGCGCGTCGACAATTGCGCAAGGTTGCCAGCGCCACTTACATGGTCAGCCTGCTCGACAGCCAGATCGACAGCCCGGCGATGCTCTTCGCCGATGAGGAAACCCTCGAATCGGCCAAGCGCCGCTCCTACCAGCAAGGCGTGCTCGATGGCCGCGACATGGCCAGGGTGTTCGCCTGGATGCGCCCCAACGACCTGATCTGGAACTACTGGATCAACAACTACCTGCTCGGCAAGCAGCCACCGGCGTTCGACATCCTCTACTGGAACAACGACAACACCCGCCTGCCCGCTGCCCTACATGGCGACCTGATCGACTTCTTCAAGCACAACCCACTCAGCCGTGCCGGCGGCCTGGAGGTCTGCGGTACGCCGGTCGACCTGGCCAAGGTCAACGTCGACAGCTTCAGCGTGGCCGGCATCAACGATCACATCACGCCCTGGGACGCGGTCTATCGCTCGACCCTGCTGCTCGGCGGCAACCGCCGTTTCATCCTCTCCAACAGCGGCCACATCCAGAGCATTCTCAACCCGCCGGGCAACCCCAAGGCCAACTACTACGAGAACACCAGGCTCACCTCCGACCCGCGCGCCTGGTACCACGACGCCCAGCATCAACAGGGCAGTTGGTGGCCACAGTGGCTGGAGTGGATTCAGGCGCGCTCCGGCGAGCAGCGGGAAACCCTGATGGCGCTGGGCAACCAGAACCATCCGGCCATGGAGGCGGCACCGGGCACCTACGTGCATATCCGCTGAAAGCGATGGCCGGCAGCGCAGCGGCCGGTTATCGTCAGCTCTTCGCGCTCAGTCGAACAAGAAGCCAAGGATGAAAACCCGCGAACGCATTCTGCAAGCCGCCCTGCAGCTGTTCAACGAGCAGGGCGAGCCCAACGTCTCCACCCTGGAGATCGCCAACGAACTGGAGATCAGCCCGGGCAACCTCTACTACCACTTCCACGGCAAGGAACCGCTGGTACTGGAACTGTTCGAGCGCTTCCAGAGCGAGATGGCGCCGTTGCTCGACCCGCCTGCCGAGGCCGAACTGGATGTCGAGGACTACTGGCTGTTCCTGCACCTGATCGTCGAACGCCTGTCGCAGTACCGCTTCCTGTTCCAGGACATGTCCAACCTGGCCGGACGGCTGCCGAAACTGGCGCGCGGCATTCGCCACTGGCTGAATGCGCTGAAACGCACCCTGGCAGCCCTGCTCGCCCGCCTGATGGCGGGTGGGCAACTGAACAGCGACACCCAGGCGCTCGGCCAACTGGTCGAGCAGATCACCCTGACCCTGCTGTTCTCCCTCGACTATCAGCGCATCCTCGATCAGGAGGGAGAAGTACGCCTGGTGGTGTACCAGATCATGATGCTGGTCGCGCCGCACCTGAACCAGCCATCACGCGGCACCGTCGAGCACCTGGCGCAGCGTTATCTGGAGGCCTGACGCCCATCCGCAGCTGCTCGGCCACTTATGGCCTGAAATGAAAACGCCCGGCACCAGGCCGGGCGTTTTAGTTCCCGCGAAACTCAGGACGAGCCGGCGGGAGTTGCCGGAGTAGCTGCCGGAGCCGGTGCAACTGCCGGGGTCGCAGCGACCGTCGGGGCCGGAGCCGGTGCTGCCGGCTTCGGTGCAGCGGCCTTGGGCGCAGCTGGCTTTTTCGCCGCCGGTTTCTTCGCTGCAGCGGGTTTCGCGGCTGGTTTGGCCACTGCCGGCTTGGCGGCGGTCGCAGGCTTGGCTGCAGCGGCTGGCTTGGCAGCGGGCTTCGCTGCGGCCTTGGCTGCCGGCTTGGCGGCCGGTTTTGCAGCGGCAGGCTTCGCGGCAGCCTTAGCAGCGGCTGGTTTCGCGGCTGGCTTGGCTGCAGCTTTGGCAGCAGGCTTCGCTGCAGGTTTGGCAGCTGCTTTTGCAGCCGGCTTGGCGGCGGCTTTGGCAGCAGGTTTAGGCGCAGCTTTGGCAGCGGGCTTGGCGACCGACTTGGCCGACACACCGGTGATTTTCTCCAGCTGCTTGGTCAGACTGTCGACCTTGTCGTTCAATGCCTTGACCTCATTGCGGCTGGGCACACCCAGACGCGAGATGGCATTGTTCAAACGCTTGTCGAACGCCTCTTCCAGCTCGCTCCACTTGCCGATCGCCTTGCCCTTGACCTCGTCGACCTTGGACTTGGCAGAGCCGACCTTGGAGCCGACACCGGCTTTCACCGCATCGACCTGTTTGTCGACTTCGCTCTTGGCCAGCTTCTCGGCCTTTTCGCCGTCCTTGACCAGCGTGTCGAACAGCTTGGTGCCGTCCTTGCTGACCTTGGAATAAGCGCCCAAGCCTGCCAACCAGATCTGACGCGAGTATTTCTCGACCTCGCCGATCCAGGAGCTGGTCTGTTTCTCGGTTTTCTTCTTAACAGCCATCCTGATCTCCTTATTTGGTACGCGCGACATGCTCGAGCAACGCGCTCAGCTCATCCAGCTTAGCAGACAGCGCTTCAACATCCTGCTTGGACGGAATGCCGATACGGTTCAGAGCGGAAGCCACACGAGTATCGAAAGCCTTCTCGATCTTGTCGAGTTGAACTTCGACCTTGCCTTTAACGCTGGTGACATTGGAATTGACCGACTGCTTGACCGATTCGATCTGGCTATTGGCGGCCTCGACCTGCTCGTCGACCAGTTTCTTGCCTTTGCTCTCGACGCCCTCACCGGCCTTGACCAGCTCCTTGAAATACTCGGCGCCCTCGGCACCCGCCTTGGCGTAGGCGCCCAGGCCGGCGAGGTAGATCTTGCGGGCGTAGCCCTTCACGTCGTCGAACAGACCGGCCTTGTCTTCGACCACGGCTTCGACTTTTTTCTTCACGGCAACTTTCGACATGGTGCACCTCACGCGCTTTGACAGTTAGCGGAAACGCCCACGGTTTGCAGGCTTGGGTACACACTAGGGAGAAAAATTAGAAATCACATACTAAGAGCGGCTTCAGGCTTCAGGCTTCAGGCCAAGCAGCGTAGCGAATTGCTTTTGCTCTTACCTGCCGCCTGTAGCCTGCGGCCTCTTCACACCAACGACTTATCCAAGACCTGCTCGATCTCGCGCTGGATCATGCCGCCCATGGGCGACAGCAGCAGCCCGAGCTTGAGCTCCACACGCACGGTATCTTCACCGACTGCGATGCTGCCGTCGGCGCCGCTGCGCTTGAACTCCAGGGTGTCGCCGTTCCAGCGGTAGCGCACGTCGTACTCGCTGGCCAGGCGCTCGGCCAGGCGCTCGGCCTTTTCACGGGCGGCTTCGCGGCCGAGGGAATGAGATCGTTCGACACGAATACGGGACATGGCAACTCCTTGAACGGGCAGCGCGCCGCGACGCTGCGGCATGAGGTCACATCACTCTACCAGCCCACCGCACGACCGGGCACCCGAGCAAGACAAAGACCGCATGCAGCTTTAGAATGGGGCGGTTTTCTATCCGGTGAGAGCGACATGAGCGATCCACGCAAGGCCCAGGAGCAGGAACCCACCACTCACTTCGGTTTCCAGGACGTGCCGGAAAGCCAGAAGGCGGAAAAGGTAGCCGAAGTCTTTCACTCGGTGGCGGCCAAGTACGACCTGATGAACGACGTGCTGTCCGGCGGCCTGCACCGCCTGTGGAAGCGCTTCACCATCGAGCTGTCAGGTGTTCGCCCGGGCAATCGCGTGCTGGATATCGCCGGCGGTACCGGTGACCTGACGCGCAAATTCTCCAGCCTAGTCGGTCCGACCGGCGAAGTGGTGCTGGCCGACATCAACGACTCCATGCTCAAGGTCGGTCGTGATCGCCTGCTGGACAAGGGCGTGGCCGGCAACGTGCAGTTCGTCCAGGCCGACGCCGAGAAGCTGCCCTTCCCCGACAACCACTTCGACGTGGTCACCATCGCCTTCGGCCTGCGCAACGTAACGCACAAGGAAGACGCCCTGCGCTCCATGCTGCGCGTGCTCAAGCCGGGCGGGCGGCTGCTGGTGCTGGAGTTCTCCAAGCCCGGCAACCCATTACTGGCCAAGGCTTACGACACCTACTCGTTCAGCTTCATGCCGCTGGCCGGCAAGCTGATCACCAATGACTCGGACAGCTACCGCTACCTCGCCGAGTCGATCCGCATGCACCCGGATCAGGAAACCCTCAAGGCGATGATGGTCGACGCCGGCTTCGAGCGCGTCACTTACCACAACATGACCGGCGGCATCGTCGCCCTGCACAGAGGCATCAAGCCTTAATGCTCATCACGGGTTTGCTGGCCGGCGTCGAGACGGGCCTCAACCGCGTCCTGCGCCTCGATGGTACGGCCTTGCCGCGTCTGCAGGCACTCAGCGGCAAGGTTATCGCCGTGCGCTGCCAGAGCCCGGCACTTGAGCTGTATATCCTGCCCAGCGGCGATGGCCTGCAGCTGGCTGCGCAGTGGCATGCGCCCGCCGACTGTACGCTGACAGCACCGGCTGCCAGCCTGGCGCGCCTGGCCCTGAGCCGCGAGAAGACCGCCGTGCTGCATCGCCCGGAAGTATCGCTCGATGGCGACAGCGCCGTGTTGCTGCAACTGGCCGGCGTCCTGCAGGATCTGGAGCTGGACTGGGAATACGAAGTCTCGCGCTGGCTCGGCCCGGTGGCCACCACCCTGCTCGCCGGCCATCTGCGCAGCCGGGTGAACCTGGCCAGCAACGGCGCCGCCAGCCTCAGGCAGGATCTGGCCGACTACCTGGCCGAAGAATCACGAACCCTGGTGGGCCAGCGCGAAGCCGATGTGCGCTTCGCCGAGCTGGACCAACTGAAACTCGCCCTCGACCGCCTGGAAGCACGCATCGAGCGCCTCACTTCTGCCCATAAGCCCGACGCATGAAGCTGCTTGCCGTTCGCCGTCTGCTGCGCATCCAGCGCGTAGTGATCCGCTATCAACTGGACGAAATGCTCTTCGAGCTGCCGCTGCCCTTCTGGCTGCGCGCGCTGTCCTGGCTGCTGCCCTGGCGCTGGCTGCCGCGCAAGCCGCTGGCGCTGTCACGCGGCGCGCGCCTGCGCCTGGCCCTCGAGGATCTGGGGCCGATCTTCATCAAGTTCGGTCAGCTGCTGTCCACCCGTCGCGATCTGCTGCCACCGGACATCGCCGACGAACTGGCGCACCTGCAGGACCGCGTGCCGCCGTTCCCCGAGGATCAGGCGATCGCCCTGATCGAGCGCCAGCTGGGCGCGCCGGTGAGCGAAGTGTTCGCCCGCTTCGACAGCCAGCCGCTGGCCTCGGCCTCGGTGGCTCAGGTCCACGCCGCGCAGCTCAAGACCGGCGAGGAAGTGGTGGTCAAGGTAGTACGCCCCGGCCTCAAACCGGTGATCCGCCAGGACCTGGCCTGGCTGTTTCTGATCGCCCGCATCGCCGAAAGGGCCTCTGCCGATGCCCGCCGCCTGCATCCGGTGGAGGTGGTCAGCGACTACGAGAAGACCATCTACGACGAGCTCGACCTGCTGCGCGAGGCGGCCAACGCCAGCCAGCTGCGGCGCAACTTCGAAGGTTCGCCACTGCTCTACGTGCCGCAGGTTTACTGGGACCTGTGCCGCCACCAGGTACTGGTCATGGAGCGCATCTACGGCATCCCAGTGACCGACCTGGCCACCCTGGCCGACCAGCGCACCGACATGAAGCTGCTGGCCGAACGCGGCGTGGAGATATTCTTCACCCAGGTGTTCCGCGACAGTTTCTTCCACGCCGACATGCACCCTGGCAATATCTTCGTCAGCACGCGCACGCCCTGGAGCCCACAGTACATCGCCATCGACTGCGGCATCGTCGGCAGCCTCACCGACGAGGACCAGGACTACCTGGCGCGCAACCTGCTGGCTTTCTTCAAGCGTGACTACCGCAAGGTCGCGCAGCTGCACATCGACTCGGGTTGGGTACCGGCAGAAACCAAGGTCAACGAATTCGAGGCGGCCATCCGCACCGTGTGCGAGCCTATTTTCGAAAAGCCGCTGAAGGACATCTCTTTCGGCCAGTTGCTGCTGCGCCTGTTCCAGACCGCGCGTCGCTTCAACATGGAAGTGCAGCCGCAGCTGGTACTGCTGCAGAAGACCCTGCTTAATATCGAAGGCCTGGGCCGCCAGCTGTATCCGGATCTGGACCTGTGGAGCACTGCCCAGCCCTACCTCGAACGGTGGATGCGCGAGCGCATCAGCCCGCTGCACCTGCTACGCAACCTGCAGCAACAGGCCGAGCAAGTGCCGCACCTGTCGCAGATCGCCCGCGATACCCTGGAACGCCTGCAGAGATCGCAGCAACGAGAAGAACAGCGCCCCAACCGCGACCAATGGCCGCTGCGCCTGCTCGGCGCTGCACTGATCGGCGCCGGCACCCTTCAAGGCCTGGCACCGCTGCTGGCCGCCTGGCCCGCCTGGCTGATGGTCGGTGGCGGGCTCTATCTGGTGCTGCGCCGATAGCCAGCTAGCCACGGCACTGGCACACTTGGCGAATTGACAGTCCGGCAGCCCCGGCAGACTTGGAACACCGATGAACGATTGGCTCGACGAAATCCACTGGAACGAAGACGGCCTGGTGCCTGCCATCGCCCAGGACCACCAGACCGGCCGCATCCTGATGATGGCCTGGATGAACCGTGAATCCCTCGCCCTCACCGTCAGCGAACAGCGCGCCATCTACTGGTCGCGATCACGCGGCAAACTGTGGCGCAAGGGCGAGGAATCCGGCCATGTCCAGAAGCTGCACGAGCTGCGCCTGGACTGCGACGCCGACGTCATCGTGCTGATGGTCGAGCAACTGGGCGGCATCGCCTGCCATACCGGACGTGAGAGCTGCTTCTACCGCGTATACGAGAATGGCAGCTGGAAAACCGTCGACGCCGTGCTGAAAGATCCGCACGCCATCTATGCAGGACATAGCCATGAGTGACACCCTGAGCCGCCTGGCCGAAGTACTGGAAGCGCGCAAGGGTGCGGCACCCGACAGTTCCTACGTCGCCAGCCTGTATCACAAGGGCCTGAACAAGATTCTGGAAAAGGTCGGTGAGGAATCGGTGGAAACCATCCTCGCCGCCAAGGACGCCGCCACCAGCGGTGACTGCAAGGACCTGATCTACGAAACCGCCGATCTGTGGTTCCACAGCCTGGTCATGCTCGCCGCCCTCGGCCAGCATCCTCAGGCCGTGCTGGATGAACTGGATCGCCGTTTCGGTCTCTCCGGCCACGCGGAAAAAGCCGCGCGACCGCAATCCGAATAACTTTCACAACGGAGAACTCATCATGGGTTTCGGCGGCATCAGCATCTGGCAACTCCTGATCATCCTGCTCATCGTGGTCATGCTGTTCGGCACCAAGCGCCTGAAGAATCTGGGCTCGGACCTGGGTGACGCGATCAAGGGCTTCCGCAAATCGATGGACAACGGCGAAGCCGACAAGCCGGCAGTCGAAGAGCCCAAGGGACAGACCATCGACGCCCAGGCACGCAAGGTCGAAGAGCCGGCGAAGAAAGACTAAGCCATGTTCGACATCGGTTTCAGCGAACTGCTGCTGGTCGGTCTGGTGGCCCTGGTGGTGCTCGGCCCCGAGCGCCTGCCCGGTGCCGTACGCACGGCCGGCCTGTGGGTCGGCCGGATCAAGCGCAGCTTCAACTCGATCAAGGCCGAGGTGGAGCGCGAAATCGGCGCCGACGAGATCCGCCGCCAGTTGCACAACGAGCGGATTCTCGAGTTGGAGCGGGAAATGAAGGCGATGAAGCAGGACATCCTCGACACCGCCAGCCTCAAACCGGGTAGCGAGGCGAGCAAGAGCGCCGAAACCACGCAGCCCGCCGCCCAGGACAAGAATCCCCAGCCATGAGCAAACTGCCGGACGCCGACCAGGAAATGCCCCTGGTCTCGCACCTGACCGAGCTACGCACGCGCCTGTTGCGCTGCGTCGTGATCATCCTGCTGATCTTCGCCGGGTTGTTCTACTTCGCGCAGGACATCTACGCACTGGTCGCAGCGCCGCTACGTGCCTACCTGCCAGAAGGCGCGACGATGATCGCCACTGGCGTCGCTTCGCCCTTCCTCACGCCCTTCAAGCTGACCCTGATGTGCGCGCTGTTCCTCGGCATGCCGGTGATCCTGCACCAGGCCTGGGGCTTCATCGCACCGGGGTTGTACACCCACGAGCGACGCATCGCGGTGCCGCTGCTGATCTCCAGCATTTTCCTGTTCTACGCCGGCATGGCCTTCGCCTACTTCGTGGTGTTCCCGATCATGTTCGGCTTCTTCGCCAGCGTAACCCCGCAAGGGGTGGCGATGATGACCGATATCGGTCAGTACCTGGACTTCGTCCTGACCCTGTTCTTCGCCTTCGGCGTGGCCTTCGAGATCCCCATCGCCACCTTCCTGGTGATCTGGGTCGGCTTGATCGACGTCGCCACGCTGCGCAAGAGCCGCCCCTATGTGATCGTTGGCTGCTTCGTGGTCGGCATGGTGCTGACGCCGCCGGACGTGTTCTCGCAGACCCTGCTGGCGGTACCGATGTGGCTGCTGTTCGAGGCCGGTGTACTAGCTGGCGCCATGGTCAAGCGCAAACGCGACGAGGAACAGGCCGAGGAAGACGCCAAGCCCGAAGATCAGCCCCCCGCACCGCTGTCGTGAATCTGCTGCTGCTGGAAGACGCCGACTTCGTCGGCGTCGATCGGGTCCGCCTCACTGGCAGGCGCCTGAAGCACCTACATGAAGTGCATCGCGCCGAAGCGGGTGATCGTCTGCGCGTCGGCCGCCTTGGCGGGATGATGGGCGAAGGTCGACTGATCGCGCTGGATGCCGGACAGGCAGAGCTGCAGGTCAACCTCGACCAACCACCACCGGCCAAGCTGCCGCTGACGCTGATCCTCGCCCTGCCCCGCCCGAAGATGCTCAAGCGCGTGCTGCAAACTGTTAGCGCCATGGGCGTACCACGCCTGGTGCTGGTCAACAGCTATCGCGTGGAGAAGAGCTTCTGGCAGACGCCATTTCTCGAGGCAGAGGCCATTCGCGAACAGCTGATCCTAGGTCTGGAACAGGCGCGTGACACGGTGCTGCCTGAGGTGAGCATCGAGAAACGCTTCAAGCCCTTCGTCGAGGACCGCCTGCCGGCGTTGGCAGCCGGCACGCTTGGCCTGACCGGCCATCCCGGTGATCACCCAGCCTGCCCGCGTGCAGTGCAGGAGCCAGTGACCTTGGCCATCGGCCCGGAAGGTGGCTGGATTCCCTACGAAGTCGAGCTGCTGCGTGAAGCCGCAGGCCTACAGCCGGTGCAACTCGGCGAGCGCATCTTGCGGGTGGAGACGGCGGTGCCGGCATTGCTGGCCAGGTTGTTCTGATCACGTTCTTTGAACCGCTGGAGCGCGCGACGCACCCTACGGGCGGTGGACAAGTTTCGCGTTGTCCACCCGATGCACAGCGCTGATTGCAGTCGCGGCTGAAGCCCCTCCCACAGGGAGGTGACATGCCTGCTTTTGCCAGCGCATCCACACTCTTGTGGGAGGGGCTTTAGCCGCGAAAGCTGTGAAGGTCCCTCAACGCTAGGCTCACACCTCGAGCAGAAAGGTCACCGGCCCATCGTTGACCAGATGCACCTGCATATTGGCGCCGAAGCGTCCGGTAGCGACCTGCGGGTGCTGGGCCTTGGCCAATTCGACCAAACCGTCGAACAGAGCTGCACCTTGCGCCGGCGGTGCAGCGCTGGAGAAGCTGGGGCGCATACCGCTCTTGGTGTCAGCCGCCAATGTGAACTGCGAGACCAGCAACAGTCCGCCCTGCACATCCGTCAGCGAGCGATTCATCTTGCCCGCTTCATCGCTGAACACGCGGTAGTTCAGCAGCTTGTGCAGTGCGCGCGACAGACTGGCCTGATCGTCCTGCGGCTCGATGCCGACCAGCGCCAGCAGGCCCTGATCGATGCTGCCTACCACCTCACCTTCGACCTCAACCCGCGCGCCAGTGACACGCTGAATCAGCAGCTTCATGCATCCTCCGGCGGCAGATCGAGCAGACGGCGGGCCATCTGTTCGGCGGCGCGGATCAGCGCGTCGGTGATGCCGGGCTCGGCCGCCGAATGACCGGCGTCGCGGATGATCTGCAGCTCGCTGTTGGGCCAGGCCTGATGCAGCGCCCAAGCGTTATCCAGCGGACAGATTGCGTCGTAGCGACCATGCACGATGATGCCCGGCAGGTGGGCGATCTTCGGCATGTCACGGAGCAACTGATCGGGCTCGAGAAAGGCGTTGTTGACGAAGTAGTGGCACTCGATACGAGCGATGGACAGCGCCCGGTGCGCCTCGCTGAAGCGCTCCACCACCTGGGTATTGGGACGCAGGGTGGCGGTGCGCCCTTCCCAGGTCGACCAGGCCTTGGCCGCGTGCATCTGGGCGATCTGATCGGCGCCGGTCAGGCGTTTGTAGAAGGCCTGCATCAGGTCGCCGCGCTCCTCCGGCGGAATCGGCGCGACGTAGTCCTCCCAGTAATCGGGGAACAGGCGGCTGGCGCCCTCCTGATAGAACCAGCTGAACTCCTGAGGCCGGCACAGGAAGATGCCGCGCAGAATCAACCCATGCACGCGCTGCGGATGCGTTTGCGCATAGGCCAGCGCCAGGGTGGAACCCCAGGAGCCACCGAACAGCACGAACCTGTCGATCCCCAGGTGCTCGCGAATGCGCTCGATATCGCCGATCAGCGCCTGGGTGGTGTTGTTCTCCAGGCTCGCATGGGGCGTGGAACGGCCACAGCCACGCTGGTCGAAGGTAACGATGCGATACAGTGCAGGATCGAAATAGCGGCGACTGGCAGAATCACAGCCGGCACCGGGGCCACCATGGATGAACAATACCGGCAACCCATCCGCCGAGCCGCTCTCGTCGACGTACAGCACGTGCGGCGCCTCGACCGCCAGCTCGTGGCGTGCGTAGGGTTTGATCTCCGGATACAAAGTCTGCATGGTTGGCTCCTGTTGGCTGGGCTACAACTGCCGTGTCCGCTCTGCCTGGCATCATAACCATGAAAAGGAAGTTCAGCATGTCGATGCGTCATCTGTCCTGGTCGCTGTTCATGACCCTCACCCTCCTGCTCGTCGGCTGCGGCGGTCGTGACGATCCGCAAGCTGCACTGGAAGCCGCCGTGCAGCAGTTGCAGGACAATATCGAAGCCAAGAGCACCGGCGCGGTGATGGACCAGTTGCATGGCGATTTCCTGGCCCGCCAGGAGCTCGACCGCGAATGGGCCAAGCGCACCATGACGCTGCTGTTTCTGCGTCACAAGAACATCAAGGTGCTCGCCCTGGGCAAGAACAGCTGGATCGACTCGGCGATCAGCAGCAAAGGCTACACCGAGGCGCAGGTGGGCCTTAGCGGGGCCGAAGGATTGATTCCCGATAGTGCACGGCACTATTCGGTGAAACTGGAGTGGTGGCTCGACGGCGGCGAATGGAAGCTCGCGCGTCTGAACTGGGAGTGATCCGTAGCCCGGATGCAATCCGGGAAATACCCCGCAGGCATCCCCGGATTACATCCGGGCTACAGGCTAGTCGGCCTGGCGCCAGATCAGGTCCGAGGTCACGTAACCCTGCTCGCGCGCGATGTCGAGCAGCTTGTCGCGGGTTTCCTGGTCGATTTCCGGGGTGCGCGACAACAGCCACAGGTACTTGTGCTCCGGGTGACCGACCAGCGCCACGCGGTAATCCTCATCGTGGTAGATCACCCAGTAGTCGCCCTTGATCGGCAGCAGCTTGCTGGCCCAGTTGTCGAAGCGTACCCACAGCTTGTCGGTCTTGCCTTCGACCTGCGGCTCGGCAACGCCATTGGCCTCGATCCACTCACCGTCCTTGTCACGACAGCGGTTGGTCACGTCGATGCGGCCATCGTCACGCAAACCGTAATGCGCTTCGGACTGCACGCAGTTGCGCTGGAAGAACATCGGCAGGCGCGCCAGCTCGTACCAGGTGCCCTGGTAGCGCTGCAGGTCAACCTGCATGGTCTGCGGTGGCGGTTTCTGGATGCTGCCGGTACCCGAGTTGGCACAACCGGCGAGAGCGAGAATGGCGCTGGCGATTAGGATCGAACGCATGGAAGCTCCTGTCTACTTGAGTCCCTTGCCGGAGAACAGCATGACCTTGTCCCCGGCGTACTGGACGCTGATATAGGCCTTGTCGTCGCCCCAGGTGCAGCTGGTCATGCCCAGTGCACCGGCACATTCGCCCGGCGCGCCGAGCAGGCTTTCCACTTCCTGCTTGCTCATGCCCGCTTTGAGCTTGGAATAGTTTTCCTGATTGACCTTGCTGCACGCGGCAAGCAGACAGCAGGCAAGCAACGCGACGATACGCATCGACATGGATAAGGCTCCTGATGGGAAGGTGCCAGCAAGCTTGGCATAGCCGGCGACGACTTGCCCGCTTGGAGTTCAGAAACGCGAGCCGGGTTCCCGCAGGAAGACCTGTTCTTCGTCCGTGCAAGCGCGGCCAAGAATGGCGTTGCGATGAGGGAAGCGACCGAAACGGGCGATTATCCGCTGGTGGCGCTCGGCAAAATCAAGGAAGTCGGCAAACAACGCATGTTCGTCGTCAGCAGCTTCGTCAAGCAGACTGGCAAAGAGTTCGACGGCGCGATTTTGCAACGGCAGATCCTCGGCGTGCTCGAACACCAGATAGGCAAAGACCCGCTGGATCGGTGCCAGCCGGCGATCCCAGTCGCGCTCCAGACCTTCGTGCAACAACGGCTGGGCCAGACTGTCGCCGGCAAAGGCTCGCGGCGTATCGCGGAAGATCATACGTGGCAGCTGATCGAGCAGGATCAGTTGCGCCAGCCAGCCCTGCGGGTCGTCCTTCCAACCCTTGAGCTGGCCAGCCAGTGCCTGCTCGACCAGCGCGCCGAAGCGTGCCTCGGCCTCACGGTCCTGGCTGTCGCGCTTGCCGAACCACAAGCCCTGGCGCGCCGCTGCCACCTCGGCAGCCGTGCCGTGATCGGCACCAAACCACCAGTCGAGCAGCGGCTGCCAGGCGGACATCAGTTGCGGTGGTACGCGGTAATGCGCAGCACTTCTTCCTTGGAACCAAGGAACACCGGTACGCGCTGGTGCAGGGAAGTGGGCTGGATATCGAGAATGCGCTGGTTACCGTCGGTGGCAGCACCGCCGGCCTGCTCGATGATCATCGACGTCGGGTTGGCTTCGTACATCAGGCGCAGCTTGCCCGGCTTGTCCGGCTCGCGGGCATCGCGCGGGTACATGAACACACCGCCACGGGTGAGGATGCGATGCACGTCGGCCACCATCGAGGCGATCCAGCGCATGTTGTAGTTGCGCCCCAGCGGCCCGGTCTCGCCGGCCAGCAGCTCGGAAACGTAACGCTGTACCGGCGCCTCCCAGTGGCGCTGGTTGGACATGTTGATGGCGAATTCCTTGGTGGATTCCGGCACCTTGATGTTGTCATGGGTGAGCACGAAGCTACCCAGTTCGCGATCCAGGGTGAAGCCCTTGACGCCATCACCGAGGGTCAGCATCAGCATGGTCTGCGGACCATAGATGGCGTAACCGGCGGCGACCTGCTGGGTGCCCGGCTGGAGGAAGGCTTCCTCGCCCAGGTCGCCGGTTTCGCCGTTGCGCTCGGGGCAGCGCAGCACGGAGAAGATGGTACCGACCGAGACGTTGACGTCGATGTTGCTGGAGCCGTCCAGCGGGTCGAATACCAGCAGGTAGGCACCCTTGGGGTACTTGCCGGGGATCTGGTAGGCGTTGTCCATTTCCTCGGACGCCATACCGGCCAGGTGGCCGCCCCATTCGTTGGCCTCGAGCAGGATCTCGTTGGAGATCACGTCGAGCTTCTTCTGCACTTCACCCTGCACGTTCTCGCTGTCCAGGCTGCCCAGTACACCGCCGAGGGCGCCTTTGGAAACCTGATGGCTGATCGCCTTGCAGGCACGCGCCACGACTTCGATAAGGAAACGCAGGTCGGCCGGGGTGTTGTGGCTGCGAGTCTGCTCGATCAGGTAGCGGCTCAGGGTGACACGGGACATGGACGGCTCCGGAAAGGGAAAAAACCGACGCAGTTTAACCCGAGTCGCCGCGCAATGCTGCCTGCCGGGATGGATGGCTGGCCTCGCCATCTGCCAGCAAGGCGCAGACGCGGTTACGGCCGTCGCGTTTGGCCTGGTAAAGGGCGGCATCGGCGACCTGCAAAAGCTCGTCGAGCGCCTGCCCCTGCTCTGGCCAATGAGCCAGGCCGGCGGACAGGGTCACGCGCTGATCACCACCACGGGTGGCGATATCGCGTACCGCCAGTTGCGCGCAGATACTCTGCAGACGTTCGACAGCCTCACGCGGATCGGCGCCCGGCAATATCAGCAGAAACTCTTCGCCACCGATGCGGAACACCGCGTCGGTGCTGCGCAGGTTGTCCAGCAGGTGCTGCGCGACGGCCTTGAGCACGTCGTCGCCGACCAGGTGCCCGCATTCGTCGTTGAGTTTCTTGAAGTGATCGAGGTCGATCAGCGCCAGAGCCAAGGGCAGGTTTTCACGCTGCGCTCTGGCCAGCTCACGTTCGAAGAACTCATCCAGATAGCGGCGGTTGTAGAGCCCGGTCAGCGGGTCGCAAAGCGCCTGCTCTCGCAGTTGCTCGTGCAAGATGGAGATGGTGCGCAAGCGCTCCTCGCTGACAGCCAGAGCCTCGTCCAGTTTCAGCTTGGCCAGGTGCCGCTGAGTGACGTCGCGCACGTAGAGCATGCGGCCAAGCAACAGCGGGCCGTTGCGCGTGGTGCGCTCGATGGCGCGCACGCGTACCTCGTAATAGCGCGCGGCACTGGTGAGGCTGAGCATCTGTTCGCTCGCTTCGTCATCCTGTTCCTGCAGCAAGCGTTGCAGGTCAGCGCCGAATATCGGCCATTCGGCCAGATCACGCCCTTGCCAGCCCTGCTGCAGACCAGCCAGCTTGAGCGCGGCCGGATTGGCTTCGATGACCCTGCCACGCGGGTCGATCACCAATACCGGGTCGATCAGTGCCTCGAGCAGCAGATGGCGTGCCACGGGCAGCAGGTCGAAGAGACGCACACCGACGATCAGCCAGGAGAACGCCACCAGGGTGAAGGCGAAGCTGAAAGGCGTCGGATCGAATCCGAACAACGTCCAGCCAAAGGCCACATAACCGATGTTGGCCATCCAGGGCACGGTGGTAACCAGCACGAATGCCAGGTAATGGCGGCGGTGCAGGCCCTGGCTGAGTGCCGCGGCGCGGCTTACCACGCCCATGCAGAACGCCATGAACAGGTAAACGTAGACGGCCGCGGCGTAGAACAGTGGGCCGTGCTGGTAGCGCACCGGTGCGCCAAGGCTGTCGTCGACAGGAGCGCTGCCGGCGCCATAGAACAGACCATGCCAGGGATTGCTCAGCGCCAGAACCCAGACCAGCAGCGGCACCAGACTCAAACCGAGAATGCTGATGCGGGGCAATGGCGTACGCATGCTGTTGACGTACTGCCAGAGGAACACCGCCCAGAACGTGGGCGTGGCAACGATGCCCGGCCACGCCATGCTGGCCCAGAACATCTTGCAGTCGGCAGCGAAGAAGCTCATCTCGAGAGCAGCGGCACCCAGCCACCACAGGCTGGCCAGGTGCAGCAGAATGAAGCTGTCACGCCCCGGAAAATCACGCTACCGGGTAACCCAGTGCGCCAGCAGGATGATCCCGAGACCTACCAGCAAGGTCATCAGGACCGGCGGCGACAGGCTCCAGCCGGAAGCCAGACAGGCCTGCATCAGCGCGCCCTCCAGATCGATTGCAGCCGGAAAGCGGCATGCACGCCGTGCCCGAATGCGGCGAAACAAGACGGATGAGCGGTAACGCGAACCGAGTTCCGCAAGGGCCTTCCTGACCTTAGATTCTGGATTGGCGCGGGGTGCCTAAGATACTGCAAAAGTCCTGCCGCAGCTGGGCTTTGTTTGGTCGGTAACGCCGCTCAGGCCTCTGGTGGGCGACGCAGGAGGCTGGCGGCCATGACAGCCAGCAAGCCCACGCCCAGTAGCAATACAGCCCAGAGCCCCCAACGCTGCCAGTCAGCCTGCGCCAGGGTGGTGGGCTGCTCCGACGCGCCGGCCAGCAGGCTCGCGTCGTCCAGTTCGGCCCGCCCCAGGCTGGCCAGGCGCTCGGCCTGGTAACCGGGAATCAGGCTGGGCAGCGGCAGCGCTGCCGATTGCGCACCGGCATTGCCCAGTGCCAGGCGATAGGGCGGCTCGCCACGGGCGAGAAAGATCAGCTGGGTGGCGCGCACGGCGACCTGCAGGTTCGGCACCTCCGGCCCCAGACCACCGCCACGGGGATCGAGCTGCAGACGCAACTGTCGCACCGGCCAGCCCGGCAAGGCCAGTTCGTCGTGCACCATCTCCCGGCCGTTCTCCGGCAGGCGATAGAGCAGCCCGCTGACCAGCGGCCGCCACGCGCCCTGGTCGCTGCTGCGCGCCTCGATACGCAGCGGTGCCAGGGTATTGGCCTGCGCCAGCGGCAGACGCAGCCGCTCCAGGGGTAACGCCAGCGGCAGTTGCCAGCGATACAGCCCATCGGCGCCGTGCTCGGCCGGCAGCGGCTCGGACCAGACCAACGGCGCCGCCTGCTGATCCTGACGGCGGCTGCGCAGGGTCGCCACTTCCAGCTGCGGCGCCTGTGTCGGCGCGCGCCACAGCAAACGCAGATAGCGGGCGCGCTGGCCGGGCAGCTCGATCTGGCGCTGATCGATGCGTTCGTCGGCGAAGCTCAGCCGCGCCACCTGCCCCTCGCCCCAGCTCTGCCAGCGCTGCAGGTCGTCACTGGCTTCGATGCTGAAGCGCTGGAAGCCGTCTTCACCACCGCTCCAGTCCAGGCTCAGGCGCACCAATGGGGCGTCGATGGCGCTGGCGTCGAGCAGCCAGCCGCGCAGTTGCTGATCCGGTTCGGCGGCGGACTCGCCGCGCAGCTCGATCAGTGTGCCCGTGGTGCTGCGCTCGACCCGCAAGGCCGGCGCCGCCTGTGCATCGGCGCGGCCATGCAGGGGAAACCAGCGCACGCCGTGCTCCTGTTCATGCGCCACGGTCTCGCTGCGCCCCGGAATCAGCGCATAGGCCTGCGCCTGGCCCTGGGTATCGAACACGCGAAGGTCGCGCAGGTCGCCATGCTGCGCGGCAAAATGCGCAGCGATCGGCAGCTCCAGGCGGTACCAGGGGCCCTCGCCGGACAGTTGCAACGGCGCGCCATGACGAAAGTCCTGCGGGCGCTCGGCGGCCTGCAGCGCGGCGCTCAGCGACAGGGACAGCAGCAGACCAAGACGAAGGATATTCACGCGGCAGGCTCCTGCTCGTTGCGGGTTGAAGGTTCGGCTTTGCGTGGCGGCAAGGGGGCGAAGTAACCCACCACCAGCAGCAGTACGCCGACCCCGATGAACGACACGATGCGCTCCAGGCCGCCGCGGTTGCCCAGTTCGACGAAGAACAGCTTGGCCACCACCAGGGCGATCAGCGCCGCTCCCACCAGCCACAGCTCGCGGCGTACGCGCAGGTGGCCGAAGAGCATCAGCGCCAGAGCGATCAGGGTCCAGACGATGGACAGGCCTGCCTGCACCAGCATCGAGTCGAACAAAGCCGACGTATGCCAGAGCACGCCGCCCCAGTGGTGGGCGCTACGCATCACCATGACCGTCAGCAGGGCGAACAGCGACAGCCCCGCCATGCCCTGCACCAGCTGCTGCGCACGCCCAGGTTCCAGACCCAAGCGCGGCAGCGCATCGCGTGCCCAGACAAACAGCGCACCCAGGCACAGCAGCAGCCCTAGCTCCAGCGGGTTGAACAGCGGCAGGTAAGGCAGCGGGTCGCTATCGCCAGCGCTATTGGCGTTGGCCAGCCAGAACCAGCCGAGCATCAGCGCGGCCAGCGGCGCCGCTGCCCACAGGCGGTATTCGCGCTCGAAGCCGGCCACCGGCCAGGGCAGGCGACGCGCCTGGGCCATAAGCCAGAGATAGGCCGTCGGCAGCAGCGCCCAGCCCAGCCAACGCCAGGCGTTGTAGTGATCGGCCAGGCTCAGCAGCAGGTAGCGCAGCTCCAGCGCCAGCACGCCGATGAGCAACCAGCAGCCGAGCACATGGGCGACGCTGGCTACCGTGGACGGCAGCAGCTCGTGCAACCGGCGCAGGACAAGCAGATGCACCACAATTACCGCAGCCCAGCCGAGCCAGCCAAAATTCGCCGCCGGGTGATGGAAGGGGTGCCAGGCATAAGCCAGGATCAAACCGGCCACCGGAGCCAGCAGGCTGCACAGCACCGCCATCTCGCGCCAGCGCGTGCGCAGCGCCAGTAGCATCCAGAGCAGCGCCGACAGCGCAGCCAGTACCAGCAACACGCTCGCCTGCAGGTCGGCGTGCACGAAGCGCAGCACCTCGCTGGCCAGCGCCAGCGCCCACCAGGCCGCGCCCCAGGCCAGCAACAGCTGGCCCAGGCGCTGCAGGCTGACGCCGTCGATGCCCGTCTCACGACCGCCGTGCGCCAGGCTGTGCAGGCGCCAGGCGCCGATTTGCGCGACCAGGCCGAGCACAGCGGGCGTCCAGAAGCCGGTATGCGCCAGCGGCGACAGGCCCTCGCCGCTGATTCCTGCCAGCAGCAACGGCCCGGCGGCGAGGAAGGCCATGCCGGCGAACACCTGCAGCGCCAGGCTGAACAGGAAGGCGGCGCGTTGCTGCAGATACAGCGCCAACCAGAGAATCAGCAGCCCCGTGCCGCCCCAGACCGCCGCAGCCGCCACCCAGGGCAACACGAAGAGCACGGCAAGATTGATGAACACCAGGCCCACCAGCATGACCATCGACAATAAGCCGAGCAGCCGGCGGTTCTCGAGAATCTGCGGAGCGCGCGCCACCAGCAGCATGCCGGCGATCAGGCCGAAACCGACCATCGACGCGGCCAGCAGGCCGAACCAGCCCGCCTTGAAGCTGTTACCGCCGAACAACGAATCCAGCGCCATCTGCCCGAGGAACAGCAGCCCACCGAGCAATTGGATGACGAAGGCGCTGTAGACGAAGCTCGGCGCCGCGATGCGCAGCCCGACCAACAGAGTCGCCAGCCCGGCCAGCGCCCAGGCGATGGCAGTGCCAGGCGCCTCGAACAGCAGCGGTGCGATCAGATAGAGAAACGCCAGGCCGGCAATGCCGAGCCAGGGCAGCAGGCGCCTCTCCCAGGCGCTGCCCGCCTCAGGTAAGCGGCGCAGGCGCCAGTAGCTGAACAGCAGCGCCATGCCGAGCATCAGCGCGCCCAGCGGCGAACCATCCAGCAGACTGGCGTAACCAAAGTCCAGACCACTGACGAAAGCCAACGCCGCGCCCACCTGTAGCAGCAGGGCGAAGGCGCGCGCCAGTGGCCGGCCCTGGCGCAGGCCGAGCCAGTAGATACCAGCGCCTTCCACCGCCCAGGCCGCCGCCGTCCAGCGCGCATCCAGCCCCAGCGGAATGGCCAGGCTGGCGAATACCACACCAAGGGCCAGGCAGGTTTCCACCAGCAGCAAGGCGCGCTCGCCGGCGCGCGCCTTGAGTACGCGCGCCAACAGCAGATAGAACAGACCAAGGCCGAGGGCGCTGAACGCCGCGGCGAACTCGATATGCCGTACCAGCGCCACCTGCAGGCCGAAGCCGATCAGCGGCGGGCCGAACAGGGTGGTGGCATCGACATAGTCGCCACGCCGCGCCGACCAGCGCAGCAGCTCGTCACGCGCCTCGGGCGCCTCTGTAGCGTCACGCAGGGTGCGGCGGGCGAACAGCAGGCCGATGGCCACGTACATCAAGAAGAACAGGATCAGAAACGGCTGGGTGCTGCCCAGCAGCTCCGGCGTGTAGGAACGCAGCCCCCAGGCGAAGCCGATACCGAAGGTGCCGACGAAGCCGATCAGGTTGAGCAGGCGCCAGGCCTTGAACCAGGCGATGGCGAAGATGCCGGCATTGAGCAAGGCGAAGTAGGAAAACAGCGCGACATGGTTGCCGCTGCCGGTGGAGGTCAGGATAGGTGCGGCGAAACCGCCCAGCGCTGCCGCGGCGGCCAGGCCCAGGGCGTTCTGCTGCACGGCGAGGATGGCCGAGAACAGCGTCACCGCCACCAGCAGCCCCAGCGCCATGCCGGGGTCGAGCAATGGATGCAGGCGCATGGCGGCGAACACCGTCAGGTACAGCACGGCGATGCCGGTGCCCTGCAGCACCAGGGCGTAGCCCGGGTTACGCCGGCGTAGCCACCAGCCCAGGCCGAGCAAGGCCAGGGCACTGGCCGCCACGCCCATGTAGCGCAGCTCGATCGGCACCTCGACGCCTTCGGTGGCGTAGCGCAGGAGGAAGGCCAGGCCAAGGAACAGCAACACCACGCCGACCCGCAGCACGGTATTGCCACCCAGCAGCCAGGCCTTGGCCGCGGCGAAGCCACGTTCGAGCAGATTCGGTTCGCGCGGCTCGCGGGGTTTCCAGGGGCCGGCCTGGGGCTCCGACTGTGGCTCGTGGACGACCTGCGCGGCCCGCTGGGGCGCTGGCGCTTCGGCGGGCTGCGGCGGCGGCGCTTCGATTTCCGGCTCCAGCGTCCAGTCCAGCTCCGGTTCCGGCGTCGGCTGGGCGGCTTGCGCCACCACCAGTTCCAGCGGTGGTTCGGCTTGCGGCTCGCTATTGACGCTGGCCTGGGCTGGAGTCGGCTCGGGCGCGGCTTCATCGCGCTGGCCCTGCTCCACCTTGACCAGGCGCTCGTGCATGGCGCGCGTGCCGCGCTCGAAACGCTCGGCGAACTCTTTGAGCTGTGCGGTCAGCTGCGCGTTGCGCGTCTCCAGCCCTTGCAGACGCAGCGCCTGCCCCAGACTGAGGCCGAGCAGGCCGCCGAGAATGGCGCCCGTGACGGATTCGCTGACGCCCGCGCCGAGCACCAGTCCGACCAGCATGAAGATCCATTGCATGCGTTATGTCCTACCGCTGTGGAAGTGTCCTCGCGTCCCTGCCGACAGCCCGAGGTGGCTGCCAGTATAGGAGCAGCGAGCGTCCAGCCACAGAGAGACGACTGCCACACAGGTCACAGGCACAACGCAAAGTAGCCAACTGCCAGCCGGTGCTTCACAAATGCCGCGCGCCCGCTATCATCGCCGCCCCGTGACAGCAGCGGCGCAGACCGCACGATAGCCAAACCATGATAAAGCCCCGCCTGATAGCCGCTGCAGAAATCGACCGCCTGGAAACCTGGGCCAAATACACCGCCGACATGTGCCACAGCTGCATGTCCACCTGCTGCACCATGCCCGTGGAAGTACGCCTGAACGATCTGATTCGCCTGGAGCTGGTGGATGAGTTCGAGCGCAGCGAGCCACCGAAGAACATCGCCAAGCGCCTGCAGAAGGACGGCGTGGTCGAGCGCTTCAACCAGAAGTCGGGCATCTTCACCCTGACCCGCATGTCCAACAACGACTGCCTGTTCCTCGATCGCAAGACGCGCCTGTGCAGCGTTTACGAAAAACGCCCGGACACCTGCCGCCACCACCCCAAGGTCGGCCCGCGGCCGGGGTATTGCGCTTACAAGCCTAAGTAGTCGAAAAGGTGCCGGGCGAATCTGGCGTCCAGCTCACCTGATATACCGAATTCGCTGCGGGGCGCGGCTCCTACGCAAGCACGAGCAGCCCCGCCGACCTGTAGGAGCCCCGCCCCGGGGCGAAGCTTGCTAGCGGCGCAAGCCGATAACTCGGCCAACGCACACCGGCTGCGGCAATCCCTGATGCTCTAAAGCTAGCTGCACGACCTTGCCTGCAACGACTGCGTCGAAAGGCGCCGCTCGACCAGCGGCGCTGTCGATATTCATCAGCATCTGCTCGCTTTCCGCCAGACTCGCCTCGTCGCCCGGCCGGTATAGGCCATGGTGAATATGCAGGCGCTTGGCGTCGTGGGCCAGCAGCTGTGTGCGCACCTCGACCTGCTCGCCCTCCTTCACCTCCGCCAGGAAGTTGAGATGGCACTCCAGGGTGTACAGGGAGTGCCCGGTGCGGGCGCGACCCGCTTCGTCGAGACCCAGCACATCCATCAGCGCATCGGTGGCATGGCTGAAGATCAGCAGGTAGAAGGCATCACGCAGGTGACCGTTGTAGTCGACCCAGTCGGGGAAAATGATGGTGCGATAGGTTGGTAGATTCATGTTCGACTTCCGATGAGGCCCTCTCCCCCAGCCCCCATAAATGGGCGAGGGGAGCAAGATGGGAGGCTGCCCGTAGGGTGCGCCGCGCGCACCGGGAATGACTCGGTTACTCGGCGAACGCGAAGCCATGCCTGGCCTTGGTCTCACGGATCGCGCCAAGCACCGCCAGCAGGCAATCATCGCGATAGCGTTCGAGGGCATCCAGGCTGCGTTCGCCCTGCTGCTCGGCGGTGCCCTCGACCACCGCATCGATCAGCCCCGCGGTCAGCTCCGGCGCCTGCAGATAGGTCCAAGGTAGCTTCAGCGCCGGGCCGAATTGGGCCATGAAGTGGCGCATGCCGGCCGGGCCGCCGGCCAGGGTATAGGTCAGGAAGCTGCCCATGAACGACCAGCGCAGACCGGCACCGAAGCGGATCGCATCGTCGATCTCGCCGGTGGTCGCCACGCCGTCGTTGACCAGGTGCAGTGCCTCACGCCACAGCGCCTCGAGCAGGCGGTCGGCGATAAAGCCAGGCACCTCCTTGCGCACATGCAGCGGGCGCATGCCCAGCGACTGGTAGACCTCGATGGCGGCCTGCACCGCCTCCGGGGCGGTCTTCACACCGCCCACCAACTCCACCAGCGGCAGCAGATAGACCGGATTGAACGGGTGGCCCACCAGGCAGCGCTCGGGATGCGTAGCGCCCTCGTAGAACTCACTGGGCAGCAGGCCCGAGGTGCTGGAGCCGATCAGCACGTTTGGCCGCGCTGCGGCGCTGATCTTCGCGTGCAGCTCGCACTTGAGTTCGAGGCGCTCGGGCGCGCTTTCCTGGATGAAATCGGCATCCCGTACGCAGTCCTCGATGGTGCTGACGAAGCGCAGGCGATCCAGCGAGGCGCCGGGGGCCAGTCCCTGTTTTTCCAGCGCCGGCCAGGCATTGGCCAGGCGCGTGCGCAGCGCGGCCTCGGCGCCAGGCGCCGGGTCCCAGGCGATCACGTCGAGGCCGTGGGCCAGGGCGCGGGCGATCCAGCCGGCGCCGATCACACCGGTGCCGAGGGCGGCGAAGGTCTTGATATCGGTAACGAAGGGCATGGTGGGTTCCTTGCGGGTGTAGCCCGGATGCAATCCGGGGATGGCAGGTGAAATTTCCCCGGATTGCATCCGGGCTACGGGGGTGACCACAGGCCCTCTCCCCCGCCCCCACTCTGTGCCCCAGCCCTTCGCAGAGCTCAGGTCGCAAAAGCGGGCGAAGCAGTGCTTCGCTGTTCCCGCTTTTGCCCCATAAATGGGAGAGGGGAGGAAGCGGGCTTAGCGTCTGGGTTTGAGCTTCATCTTTTCCCGCCCCTCGGCCGGGCTCAGGGCGCGGCCGCCGAGGCGTTCGATGATCTCGATGGCGCGCTCGACCAACTGGCCATTGCTGGCGTGTACGCCACGATCCAGCCAGATGTTGTCCTCCAACCCCACGCGTACGTGACCACCGAGCAGCATGGCCTGAGCGACCATGGGCATCTGCATGCGGCCAATGCCGAAGCCGGCCCAGGTGATGCCCGGCGGCAGGTTGTCGGCCATGGCTTTCATGGTCGTGGTGTCGGCCGGCGCGCCCCAGGGGATGCCCAGGCACAGCTGGATCAGCGGGTCTTGCAGCAGGCCCTCCTTGAGCAGCTGCTTGGCGAACCACAGGTGGCCGGTGTCGAAGATTTCCAGCTCGGCCTTCACCCCCAGCTCGGTGATGCGTTTGGCGCCGGCACGCAGCTGCGCCGGGGTGGAGACGTAGATGAAGTCGCCGTCGCCGAAATTCAGGGTACCGCAGTCCAGGGTGCAGATTTCCGGCAGCAGCTCCTCGACATGCACCAGGCGCTCCAGCGGACCGACCAGGTCGGTGCCGGCGCCGAATTCCAGCGGCTGCTCGCCGCGGCCGATTTCCAGATCACCGCCCATGCCGGCAGTGAGGTTGATGATCACGTCGGTGTCGCTCTCGCGGATGCGCTCGACCACCTCGCGGTACAGCGCCACGTTGCGGCTCGGCTTGCCGGTCTGCGGATCGCGCACATGGCAGTGGGCAACGGTGGCGCCGGCCTTGGCTGCCTCGATGGCCGCGGCGGCGATTTCCTTGGGCGTGACCGGGATGGCCGGGTGCTTGCCGACGGTGTCACCAGCGCCGGTCACCGCGCAGGTGACGATAACCTCGTAATTCATTTTCGACTGTCCTTTCCAGGGGCGAACGGAAGCCGACGGCATTGCCGCAGGCATGAGCAAATAGGGAAATCAGCGCCGGTCGAGCCGGCGCTCGTGTATCAGTTGCCGGCGACCAACGAAACGCTGGCAGGCTTGCCGTCCAGGGTGGTGACGCCATCGAGCCAGGCCTCGACCACCTGCGGATTGGCCTTGATCCAGTCGCGCGCCACCTGAGCTGGTTGCTTGCGATCCATGATCGGCTGCATCAGCTCCGCTTCCTGCTGACTGGTGAAGCGCAGGCTGGTCAGCAAGCGGTTGGCGTTGGGGCAGCGTTCGGCGTAGTCCGGCGCGGTAACGGTGGAAACCGTGGCGGCACCGTCGTTGGGGCCGAACACGTCTTCGGTGCCGGTCAGATAGGTGATCTGCATCGACAGGTTCATCGGATGCGGTTTCCAGCCGAAGAACACCACGGGTTTCTCATTGCGCACGGCACGGCCAACGGCGGCCAGCATGCCGGCCTCGCTGGACTCCACCAGTTTGAAGCCGCCGAGGCCGAACTGGTTGGAGTCGATCATCTTCTGGATTGCCGTATTGGCGCCGGAACCGGCCTCGATGCCGTAGATCTTGCCGTCCAGCTCATCCTTGAACTTGGCGATGTCGGCCAGGGTTTTCAGGCCCTTGTCAGCGGTGTAGCTGGGCACGGCGAGCACGGCCACGGCGTCATCCAGCGACGGCTCGGCCGCGACCTTGACCGCGCCGGCATCGAGGAAGGGTTTGATGTTGTCGTCCATGATCGGCTTCCAGTAGCCGAGGAAGGCATCGATCTGCCCCTTCTGGATACCGGCGAAGATGATCTGTTGCGACGCCTGGGTCTGCTTGGTTTCGTAGCCGAGGCCGCTCAGCAGCTCGCTGGCGACGGCGGTGGTGGCGACCACGTCGGTCCAGCCGACGGCGCCGATGCGGACGTTCTTGCAACTGGCGTCGTCGGCCAGCAGGGAGGTACTGAACAAGCTCAGGGTGCAGCACGCGGCCAGTGCGGTAAGACCTTTCATCTGGGTGCTCCTCATCGTGTCACAGCGGTTCTATTTCGTTCTTCTAGAGGCTTCAAGCCCCCACCGTGCTCGGGAATCTTCGTCTCCCGATGAAAACACCTTACGCTCGACGGGACCGCGAAATTCGCACTTTGGCGACTGTTTATTGACCTTATCCGACTACTTTCGAGTACAAGAACGATGATGGCGTATTAATCTCTCGACATGCCCATACGAAACTCCCCCGGATTGCATCCGGGCTACCAGCACCCTGCGCCGATGCCGTGAACCGAATGCCCCAGACCTTCTGCTTCCTGCTGCTGCCCGGTTTTTCCATGATGGGCCTGATGTCGGCCATCGAGCCGCTGCGCGTGGCCAACCGCTTTCGCGGCGAGCTGTATCGCTGGAGTCTGCTCAGCCAGGACGGTGAGGCCGTGCAGGCGAGCAATGGCATGTCACTGAACGTCGACGGAGGCCTGGAGCTGCCGCTTGAAACCCAGGTGCTGTTCGTGGTCGCCGGTTTCGAGCCGCTGGCGCACTACAACCATCACCTGGCGCACTGGCTGCAACGGCGCGAGCCCGAACTGGCGGTACTCGGCGGCATTGACACTGGCAGCTTCGTACTGGCCGAAGCCGGGCTGTTCCAGCACCAGCGCCTGACCCTGCACTGGGAAGCCATCGATGCCTTTCGCGAGCGCTACCCGGCGCTGCTGGTCACCCAGGAGCTATTCGAGATCGACGGCAAGCGCATCACCAGCGCTGGCGGCACCAGCAGCCTGGATCTGATGCTGGGGCTGATCGGCCAGGAACATGGCGAGGCGCTGGCGGTGCAGGTGTCGGAACAGTTCGTGGTCAGCCGCATCCGCACCCGCCTGGATCACCAGCGCATGCAGGTGGCCAACCGCTACGACCTGCACAACAAGAAGCTGGTGCGGGTGATCGGCGAAATGGAGCGTCAGTGCGAGCAGCCGCTATCCAGCGAGACGCTGGCCGCTCAGGTGGGCATCAGCGTGCGTCAGCTGGAACGCCTGTTTCGCCATCATCTGGACACCACGCCATCGACCTTCTACCTCGAGCTGCGCCTGGACAAGGCGCGCCAGTTGCTGCGCCAGAGCGACCTCAGTGTGCTGGAGGTGGGCCTGGCGTGTGGCTTCGATTCAGCCTCCTACTTCTCCCGCTGCTATCGCAGGCGCTTCGCCGCCAGCCCCAGCCAGGACCGCCACGAGCGACCAGCCAGCTAGGCCAACGTAGCCCGGATGCAATCCGGGGCCAGGCGCCGCGGATTCCCCGGATTGCATCCGGGCTACGTGATAACGGGCGAAACGATGACATATCCGTTCGCGACCTCGGCTTGACGCTTTCGGCAAACCCCCAGTCGTTTTTGTACCGGGTCGCCCAGCCCCCCGGGGATAAGCTCTCCCCAAAGCGCCGACAGCCGACTCGGCGCGCCAGTATTAGGGGACAAGCCTGATGAGCCCAGCCGAATTGCACGCCGACAGCATCGTCATCGACGGTCTGATCATCGCCAAGTGGAACCGTGAACTCTTCGAAGACATGCGCAAGGGCGGCCTGACCGCCGCCAACTGCACCGTGTCGGTGTGGGAAGGTTTCCAGGCCACCGTCAACAGCATTGCCGCCAGCAGCAAGCTGATCCGCGAGAACAGCGACCTGGTGATGCCGGTGCGTACCACCGCCGACATCCGCAAGGCCAAGGAGCTGGGCAAGACCGGCATCATCTACGGTTTCCAGAACGCCCATGCGTTCGAGGACCAGATCGGCTACGTCGAGGTGTTCAAGCAGCTCGGCGTGGGCATCGTGCAGATGTGCTACAACACCCAGAACCTGATCGGCACCGGCTGCTACGAGCGTGACGGCGGCCTGTCCGGCTTCGGTCGCGAGATCGTCGCCGAGATGAACCGCGTCGGCATCATGTGCGACCTGTCGCACGTAGGCTCGAAGACGTCCGAGGAAGTCATCCTCGAGTCGAAGAAGCCGGTGACCTACTCGCACTGCCTGCCTTCCGGCCTGAAAGAGCACCCGCGCAACAAGTCCGACGAAGAGCTGAAGTTCATCGCCGACCACGGCGGTTTCGTCGGCGTGACCATGTTCGCGCCGTTCCTGGCCAAGGGCATCGACTCGACCATCGACGACTACGCCGAAGCCATCGAGTACGTGATGAACATCGTCGGTGAAGACGCCATCGGCATCGGTACCGACTTCACCCAGGGTCACGGCAAGGAATTCTTCGAGTACCTGACCCACGACAAGGGCTACGCCCGTCGCCTGACCAACTTCGGCAAGATCATCAACCCGCTGGGTATCCGCACCGTGGGCGAGTTCCCCAACCTCACCGAGACCCTGCTCAAGCGCGGCCATTCCGAGCGCGTCGTACGCAAGATCATGGGCGAGAACTGGGTGCGCGTACTGGCCGACGTCTGGGGCGAGTAAGCCTTTTCAATCCAATTCATGTAGGAGCGGCTTCAGCCGCGATCTGTCCCGCAGGACGGTGTGCCTTGAAGCTTCGCGGCTGAAGCCGCTCCTACGACACAAACTCAGGAGTTATCCAAATATGGCCACCCACGCCCCCGAAATGCCCATCCTGGTCGACGACGAAACCGGCGTCTGGACCACCGACGCCCTGCCGATGCTGTACGTACCGCGGCATTTCTTCGTCAACAACCACATGGGCATCGAGGAAGTGCTCGGCGCCGAGAAGTACGCCGAGATTCTCTACAAGGCCGGCTACAAGTCCGCGTGGCACTGGTGCGAGAAGGAAGCCGAGTGCCATGGCCTGTCCGGCGTGGCGGTGTTCGAACATTACATGAAGCGCCTGTCGCAGCGCGGCTGGGGTCTGTTCAAGATCCAGTCCATCGACCTCGAGGCCGGTACCTGCGAGGTGCGCCTGGATCACTCGGCCTTCGTTTACGTGTACGGCAAGTGCGGACGCCCGGTCGACTACATGTTCACCGGCTGGTTCGCCGGCGCCATGGACCAGATTCTGCAGGCTCAGGGCAGCAGCATTCGCACCGTCGCCGAGCAGGTCTACGGCGCCTCGCAGGAAGGCCACGACCACGGCCTGTTCCGCGTCAAACCGCTCTAAACAACAAAGATAGGCGGGAGGGTTTCAGGCTACTGAAGCACCTCCCGACCACAAGACCCCAGGCCGCTTTTTCCGTGAGGGTGCCGCAATGGCTTTTGAAGCAATGTTCCAGCCGATTCAGATCGGCAAACTGACCATCCGCAACCGTGTGCTCTCCACCGCGCACGCCGAGGTCTACGCCACCGATGGCGGCATGACCACCGAGCGCTACGTCAAGTATTACGAAGAGAAAGCCAAAGGCGGCATCGGCCTGGCCATCTGCGGCGGCTCGTCCGTGGTCGCCATCGACAGCCCGCAGCAGTGGTGGAGCTCGGTGAACCTGTCCACCGACCGCATCATCCCGCACTTCCAGAATCTTGCCGACGCCATGCACAAGCACGGCGCCAAGATCATGATCCAGATTACCCACATGGGCCGCCGCTCGCGCTGGGATGGCTATCACTGGCCGACCCTGATGTCGCCGTCCGGCATCCGTGAGCCGGTGCACCGCGCCACCTGCAAGACCATCGAGGTGGAAGAGATCTGGCGCATCATCGGCAACTACGCCCAGGCTGCGCGCCGCGCGAAGGAAGGCGGCCTGGACGGCGTCGAGCTGTCCGCCGTGCACCAACACCTGATCGACCAGTTCTGGTCGCCGCGGGTGAACAAGCGTACCGACGAATGGGGCGGCACCTTCGAGGGTCGCATGAAGTTCGGCCTGGAAGTACTCAAGGCCGTGCGCAAGGAAGTCGGCGACGACTTCTGCGTCGGCATGCGCATCACCGGTGACGAGTTCCACCCGGACGGCCTGTCCCATGAAGACATGAAGCAGATCGCGGCGTACTACGACGCCACCGGCATGATCGATTTCATCGGCGTCGTCGGCTCGGGCTGCGACACTCATAACACCCTGGCCAACGTCATTCCGAATATGAGCTTCCCGCCGGAGCCCTTCCTGCACCTGGCAGCCGGGATCAAGGAAGTGGTCAAGGTGCCGGTGCTGCACGCACAGAACATCAAGGACCCGAACCAGGCCACGCGCATCCTCGAAGGCGGCTACGTGGACATGGTCGGCATGACCCGCGCGCACATCGCCGACCCGCACCTGATCGCCAAGATCAAGATGGGCCAGATCGACCAGATCAAGCAGTGCGTCGGCGCCAACTACTGCATCGACCGCCAGTACCAGGGCCTGGACGTGCTGTGCATCCAGAACGCTGCCACCTCCCGTGAATACATGGGCGTGCCGCACATCATCGAGAAAACCACCGGTGCCAAGCGCAAGGTGGTGATCGTCGGCGGTGGCCCGGCCGGTATGGAGGCTGCGCGCGTCGCCGCCGAACGTGGCCATGACGTGACCCTGTTCGAGAAGCAGGACCAGCTCGGCGGGCAGATCACCATCGCCGCCAAAGCGCCGCAGCGTGACCAGATCGCCGGTATCACCCGTTGGTATCAGCTGGAGCTGGCACGTTTGGGCGTCGATCTGCGCCTGGGCACCGGCGCCGACGAGGCGAGCATTCTCGATCTGCGGCCGGACATCGTGGTGCTGGCCAACGGTGGTCATCCGTTCCTCGAGCAGAACGAACACTGGGGCGCTGCAGAAGGTCTGGTGGTGAGCAGCTGGGACGTGCTCTCGGGCAAGGTTGCACCGGGCAAGAACGTGCTGGTGTACGACACCATCTGCGAGTTCACCGGTATGTCCGTGGCCGACTACCTGGCCGACAAGGGCGCGCAGGTGGAGATCGTCACCGACGACATCAAACCGGGCGTGGCCATCGGTGGTACCAGTTTCCCGACCTACTACCGCAGCCTCTACCCCAAGGAAGTGATCATGACCGGCGACATGATGCTGGAGAAGGTCTACCGCGAGAGCGACAAACTGGTGGCGGTGCTGGAGAACGAATACACCGGCGCCAAGGAAGAGCGCGTGGTCGACCAGGTGGTGGTGGAGAACGGCGTACGTCCTGACGAATCGCTGTACTACGCCCTCAAGGAAGGCTCGCGCAACAAGGGGCAGATCGACGTCGAGGCACTGTTCGCGATCAAGCCGCAGCCGTGCCTGTCCGAGCCGGGCGATGGCTATCTGCTGTTCCGCATCGGTGACTGCGTTGCCCAGCGCAACACCCATGCGGCGATCTATGACGCCTTGCGCCTGTGCAAGGACTTCTGACGGGGTCCTGATTCATGTAGGAGCGGCCGGGCGGCGATCCGCTTCAGCCGCGAAGCGATGTCACTCGGAAATCCGGCGGCATCGCGGCTGATGCCGCTCCTACGGGACTGCGCTGCGTTTCGATGAGTTCTCCAGGAGCCATCATGCTCGATACCCTCCTCCCCATCCTGCTCTTCGCTGCTCTGGCCCTTGCGGTCATTGGCGCGGCCAAGCGCTTCTTCATGTGGCGTCGCGGCCGACCGTCGAAAGTCGACTGGATCGGCGGCCTGCTGAAGATGCCGCGCCGCTACCTGGTGGATCTGCACCACGTGGTCGAGCGCGACAAGTACATGTCCAAGACCCACGTCGCCACCGCCGGCGGCTTCGTCCTGGCCGCCGTGCTGGCCATCGTCGTGCACGGTTTCGGCCTGCATAACCGTATCCTCGGCTTCGCCCTGCTGGCGGCCACGGTGCTGATGTTCGTTGGCGCCCTGTTCGTCGCCAAGCGTCGCCTGAATCCGCCCTCGCGCCTGTCAAAAGGCCCGTGGATGCGTCTACCCAAGAGCTTGCTGATGTTCGCGGCCAGCTTTTTCATCGCCACGCTGCCAGTTGCCGGCATCCTGCCGGCCGACTTTGGCGGCTGGGTGCTGGCGGCGATTCTCGCCGTCGGCGTGGCCTGGGGCGTGTCCGAGCTGTTCTTCGGCATGACCTGGGGCGGGCCGATGAAGCACGCCTTCGCTGGCGCCCTGCACCTGGCCTGGCACCGCCGTGCCGAACGTTTCGGTGGCGGTCGCTCGACCGGCCTGAAAGCCCTCGATCTGGACAACCCGAAAGCCCCGCTGGGCGTGGAAAAGCCCACCGACTTCACCTGGAACCAGCTGCTCGGCTTCGACGCCTGCGTGCAGTGCGGCAAGTGCGAAGCCATGTGCCCGGCCTTCGCCGCCGGCCAGCCACTGAACCCGAAGAAGCTGATCCAGGACATGGTCATCGGCCTGGCAGGTGGCAATGACGCCAAGTTCGCCGGTTCGCCCTACCCCGGCAAGCCGCTGGGCGAGCACAGCGGCGGCCCGCATCAGCCGATCGTGTCGCTGCAAGGCAAAGCCCTGGTGGATGCCGAGACCCTGTGGTCATGCACCACCTGCCGCGCCTGCGTCGAGGAATGCCCGATGATGATCGAGCACGTCGACGCCATCGTCGATATGCGCCGTCACCTGACCCTGGAAAAGGGCGCCACCCCGAACAAGGGCGCCGAGGTGCTGGACAACCTGATCGCCACCGACAACCCGGGCGGCTTCAATCCCGGTGGGCGCCTGAACTGGGCAGCCGACCTCAACCTGCCGCTGCTGGCTGACAAGGGCGAAACCGACGTGCTGTTCTGGGTCGGCGACGGCGCCTTCGACATGCGCAACCAGCGCACCCTGCGCGCCTTCGTCAAGATCCTCAAGGCTGCCAACGTCGACTTCGCCGTGCTCGGCCTGGAAGAGCGTGACAGCGGCGACGTGGCGCGCCGCCTGGGTGACGAAGCAACCTTCCAGAACCTGGCCAAGCGCAATATTGCCACCCTGGCCAAGTACCGTTTCAAGCGCATCGTCAGTTGCGACCCGCATAGCTTCCATGTGCTGAAGAACGAATATGGCGCGCTCGGCGGCAACTACCAGGTGCTGCACCACAGCACCTTCATCGACGAGCTGGTGCGCAAGGGTTCGCTGAACCTGGGGCAGAGCAAGGCCGCCAGTGTGACCTATCACGACCCCTGCTACCTCGGCCGCTACAACGGCGAGTACGAGGCGCCGCGCGCCGTGCTCAAGGCCATCGGCATCGAAGTGAAGGAAATGGAACGTTCCGGTTTCCGTTCGCGCTGCTGCGGCGGTGGCGGCGGCGCGCCGATCACCGACATTCCCGGCAAGCAGCGCATTCCCGACATGCGCATGGTCGACATCAAGGAGACCGGCGCCGAACTGGTGGCCGTGGGCTGCCCGCAGTGCACGGCAATGCTCGAAGGCGTGGTCGCCCCGCGTCCGGAGATCAAGGACATCGCCGAACTGGTGGCCGAAGTGTTGATCGAGGCTACCGAAGTGGCGGCCAAGCGACCGAACGCCAAGCGCGAAGTGGCGGAGGTGCAGTGATGAACACGATCGACGTACGGCGGGTGCAACCCGCCAGCATCTGTCCGGCGGGTTACACCCGCCCTACGCACAGCCTGGAGGCTATGCCATGAGCGACATCATCCGCCGCGACCCTCGCTCCGAGTGGATCGCCCGTAACCGCCTGCACCCGCTCCATGCGGCCATGCAGAGCCAGAACCAGACCAGTTGGATGGGCCCCAACGGCATCATCCGCAAGAACCCGCACGCCATCGCCGCCGGGTTCATCGGCCCGGCCGGGCTCAAGCGCATCGACCGCAGCGGCGCCCAGCAGGGCACCGCCGGCAAGCGCAGCAGCGTCAACGTCGAGGTGCAGTTGCCGCTGCACGTCGTCGAGCAACCGGCCTTCCACGTCTGCGTGGTGCCGGACATGGTCGGCGGGCGCCTGTCCAGCCATGACAAGGATCTGCTCGGCCTGGCCCGCAAGCTGGCCGGCGAGAGTGGCGCCGTGGTCGCCGTGGTGTTCGGCGAGGACAAGGAAAGCGCCTTCGACACGGCTGGCGTCGACCGTCTGCTGCGCATCGTCGGCGACACCTTCGACGGCTATGCCCCGGAAGCCCGCGTACTGGCGCTGAGCGCCGTGGAGAGCCAACTGGCGCCGCGTCACTGGCTGCTGCCCGACAGCCGCACCGGTGGCGGCGAACTGGGCCGTCGCCTGGCCGCCAAGCTGGGCGAACGCCCTGCCACGCGCGTCTGGCAGGTCGCCGGCGAACAGGCTATTGGCCGAGCCGGCAGCGGCCAGCAGGACATCCAGCGCGCCCTGCCCCGCCTGATTCTGGCGGCAGCCGAATGCGCCGAGCCGGTCAGCGAAACCCGTCACGAAGCGCGCCCGCTGGAGTTGGGCGAGAAGGTCGCTCACAGCCTGCCGCGTATCGAGGACCTCGGCTCGGTGGCCGTGGACCCGGCACAGATTCCCATGGCCGAGGCCGAGTTCATTCTTTCCGGCGGCAACGGCGTGAAGGATTGGGAGCTGTTCCACCAGGCCGCCGTCGCCCTCGGCGCCACCGAAGGCGCCTCGCGCGTGGCGGTGGACGACGGCTTCATGCCGCGTAACCGCCAGGTTGGCGCCACCGGTACCTGGGTCACCGCCCGCGTCTACCTGGCCGTCGGTATTTCCGGCGCCATCCAGCACCTGCAGGGCATTGGCGCCTGCGACAAGGTGGTGGCGGTGAACATGGATCCGGGCTGCGACATGATCAAGCGTGCCGACCTCTCGGTGATCGGCGACTCGGCGGAGATCCTGCGCGCGCTGATGGAACGCGTCGCCGCCTGGCGCCAGGAGAGCAAGCGTGAAGCAGCCTGATCCTCACCAATACGCCCTCGTGGGAGGGGCTTCAGCCGCGACGGATCGCGCGTATGGCCATATCGCGGCTAAAGCGGAGTGCCGCCCAGCCGCTCCCACGGTTCGAGGTTGCCCAAATGACTGATCTGAATATCGTTGCCCTGGTTTCGGTCGGCGCCCACCCGACCTCGGGGCGCTCGCGACGTGCCGAGCAGGACGCCCGCGCGGTGGAGCTCGGCCTGCGCCTGGCCGGGCCGAACCTGCAATTGCTGCATGCTGGCGATCCGCAGGCTGAAGCACTCCGTGGCTATCTGGGCATGGGCCTGGAGCAGCTCGATGTACTTGAGCAGCCGGAAGGCGCCGACGCCCTGCCGCTGCTGGTGGACTACCTGCAAGGCAGCCGCACGCAGTTGGTACTCACCGGTAGCCAGGCTGAAACCGGCGAAGGCTCCGGCATGCTGCCGTTCTTGCTGGCCGAGCGCCTGGGCTGGCCGATGGTGGTCGGCCTGGCCGAAGTGGAGAAGGTCGAGAACGGCGTGGCCCAGGTGCTGCAGGCACTGCCACGTGGCCAGCGCCGTCGCCTCAAGGTACGCCTGCCCTGTGTGGCCAGCGTCGACAATGCCGCCCCGATCGCCCGCCAGAGCGCCTTCGGCCCGGCTCGCCGTGGTCAGATCGAAGCCCACGAAGTCACCGTGATAGACGATCCGCTGCTGGCCGAGGCCAGCCTGCAGCCGGCCAAGCCAAGGCCCAAGCGCCTGAAGGTGATCAAGGCCAAGACCGGCGCGGAACGGATGAAGGCCGCGACGGCCAAAGCCAGCGGTGGTGGCGGCAAGATACTCAAGGATGTCTCGCCACGGGAGGGTGCGGAGGCTATCTTCAAGCTGTTGATCGAAGAAGGCGTCCTGCGCTAGCAGGCAGTTTAAAAACTACCTGCGTTGCCATTGCGGCGTTAAAAACAGGCTCAAAATGCTCATTTACAATTCGTAAACTCCGCTTTTTCGCCTGTTTTTTCCTTGCACTGGCTGCCTCGCCTACGTTTTTAAACGCCTACTCTTCCACAAGGAGTCACGACCATGATGCATGCCGATCTGATCGACCAAGAAGACTTCCGCGAGCGCCTGATCGCGCTCGGCCTGAGCATCCCGCCGGGGTCGTCACCGGAGCAGGCCTGCGAACTGGCCGTCAGTGGTCTCAGCGCCGAACGCGCCGTGGCCCTGCGTCATCTGGTGGAAGAGCTGCTTGGCGGCAGCGCTACCCTGCTGCCGAATGTGCGCGAAGCCATCAGTCGTCATCTGCTGCCGGCGCTGGTACCGAAGCCCGCCTGACTTAATCCTCTTCGGCCTACCCGCAGGGTGTAGCAGCCCCGTAAAGGCCGAGCTCACCAACGTGGACCTCAACGCCATGCCGGGTTGGTTCACGCATAGATTGGTGGGCTGAAGCCCACCCTACAACGAATGCACCGCGCAGGGCGGGCCGGGCTGCGATCCGCTTCAGATCGTAGGGTGGGCTTCAGCCCACCAGAAACGACCAACCCAAAAACGAAACGGGGCGCCAGTGGCGCCCCGTTTTTTCATTGCGGTTCGACTCAGATGCGCACGCTGGCGAAGGTCGACTCGCCCTGGGCACGGTTGAGCGCCAGCACCGCGCTGGAGTTGGGCTGCTGCTCGGGGATCGGCAACAGCATCACCAGGTTGTTGCCCTGCTGACCGGCACGCTCGTCGCGCGGCGGAATGCCGAAATACTCGCGATAGCACTTGGAGAAGTGCGGGGTGGAAACGAAGCCGCACACCGAGGCCACTTCGATGATCGACATGCTGGTCTGCTTGAGCAGCTGACGCGCACGGATCAGACGCAGCTTGAGGTAGTAGCGCGATGGCGAGCAGTGCAGGTACTTCTGGAACAGACGCTCGAGCTGACGACGGGAGATGTCGACGAAGCAGGCCAACTCGTCGAGGTCGATCGGCTCCTCCAGGTTGGCCTCCATCAGTGCGACGATCTCCTGCAGCTTCGGCTGATTGCTACCGAGCATGTGCTTGAGCGGTACGCGCTGGTGATCCTGCTCGTTGCGGATGCGCTCGTAAATGAACATCTCGGAGATGCCGGCGGCCAGTTCGCGACCATGCTGCTGGCCGATCAGGTGCAGCATCATGTCCATCGGCGCGGTGCCGCCAGAGGAGGTGTGGCGATTGCGGTCGATGGAGAACAGGCGGGTGGTGATGGCCGCACGCGGGAAGGCTTCCTGCATCGAGGCCAGACACTCCCAGTGCACGCTGCAATCGTAACCGTCGAGCAAACCGGCCTTGGCCAGCGCCCAGCTGCCGGTGCACACGGCACCGAGCTGGCGGCCCTGGCGCGCCTGTAGTTGCAGCCAGCTGACATGCTCGCGCTTGACGCTGTGCTGGATGTCGACACCGCCACAGACGATCACCGCATCCAGCGCCGGCGCGTTCTGCATGGCGGCATCCGGGGTGATCTGCAAGCCGTCACTGGCGCTGACCGGCTGACCGTCGAGGGTGAGTGAATGCCAGCGATACAGCTCCTTACCGGAGAGCTGGTTGGCCATGCGCAGGGGTTCCACCGCCGAGGCCAGGGAAATCAGGGTGAAATTGTCCAGAAGCAGGAAGCCGATGGACTGGGGGGCACGGTTCTGGGGTTGCGACCCTTGGCTGAACTGCGACATTGATGGAACCCTCTCACGCTAAGCACGGTGTGAGCCCAATTAGAAGTGGGCCTCTGTTTTATCCTGGCCAGGTTTGAAAACCGGGCGGCTATGCATCTCTACGCAAAGGTCATGCCTAAATTGATCAAGCGTTCAATAAAAACTGAACCTTCAATGCATAGCGCGCCAGACGGACTCCTTGCCCCTGTTTTCAGGGTTTGCGAAACGCTCTCAAAGCCTCTTTGCGAAAGGCTTTGAGCATTTCGGTAGCACAAACTGAGCGGCCTGCTACGGCGTCTCTGGCTGTCAGTAACGGACGAGCGGTAACAACAGCAACCGATCGGTCACACCTGAGGAAATCGATGTTCGCAAGCGTCGCACCAAAAGCTCGCGAAGCGGCGGCTTTGCCAGAATCGCTGCACCAGCAAAGGTCACCGCTCGCTGGCGTGCCAGCCGCCAGGAGCACATAGAGAAGAACATCCTGACGAATCCGCAACAGGTTCGCGATGATCCAACTTTCGCCAGCGCGCCCAGCTCTCCAACCGACTCATGCATATCCAATCACGCCGCGCTGAACCGTCCGTGTCGGGGTCTTTTCTCGACATGCCGGTGTCGTTTCTCGCCCAGGGTGCGGCCCACCTCTTGCTGTGAAATAGCCAATTGCCCGCTCCAGGAATCTTCCAGCGGCTCCAGCCGCCCGAACAGAGGCACACCCCATGAACAGATTTGCTCGCTGGCTGCTGGTGATCGCCCTCACCTCCTCCACCGCCCTGCACGCCAAAGAAGCCGAGCGCTGCGAGCTGGTGCGCCTGAGCGATGTCGGCTGGACCGACATCACCATGACCACCGCCGTTGCCCGTCTGATACTGGGCGAGCTCGGCTATCGCACGCAGATACGCCGCATGTCGCTGCCCGACACGTACCGCGGATTGTCCGAAGGCCAACTGGACGTGTTCCTGGGCAACTGGATGCCGGCCCAGAGTGAACTGGTGCAGCCTCACCTGGACAGCGGCAGGATCGAGAAGCTGCACACCAACCTGCCGACGGTGCGTTACACCCTGGCGGTACTGACGCCAGGCTACGAGGGCGGACTGAAGGATTTCGCCGACATCCATCGCTTCAAGGACGAACTTGGTGGGCAGATCTTCGGCATCGAACCGGGCAACGAAGGCAACGAGATGGTCAAGGGCATGATTCGCGACAACACCTTCGGTCTGGCAGGTTTCAGCCTGGTCGAGTCGAGTGAAAGCGGCATGCTCAACCATGTTGAGCGTGCTCAACGCCTGGGCAAATGGGCGGTATTTCTCGGTTGGGAACCGCACCCGATGAACGAGCGTCTGAAGATGAACTATCTGGCCGGTGGTGATGATTATTTCGGCCCCAATTACGGTGCGGCACAGGTCAACACGGTGGCGCGCGGCGGGTTGAGCGAGCAGTGTCCCAATCTGGCTCGGCTTTTCCGCAATATGACCTTCACCATCGCCGCAGAAAACCAGTTGATGAGCGCCGTACTGGAAGGCAATACCAACCGCCGCCGCGTGGCCAAGCAGTGGATCGAAGACAACCCACAGATGATTGCGGCCTGGCTGGAAGGTGTGAGCCGCTATCAAGGTGGCCCTGTCAGCAAGGTACTCGACGTATCACTGGCAGGAAATGACTGATAAATTCGACGAAATGGCCGAGAAAAACCAATAAAAATGGCAGAAAACAAAGCTCACCTGGTAGCTCGAAAGGGTTTTCCATCGTCTTGTCGAGAATCACGCCCAGGCTCGCGACATGAACCGACCGTGACCAGGCGGTCACATTGCGCCGCCTTTCGATTTTTCAGCGACTTTCGGCACTACACCATCTTCCGCTGTAAATTTTTTTCAACATCGCCGCAGCCCCCGCGCTACGCCGCCTGCGCCTCGCTTGAAGGGCTGAAAACCAGCACCGGCGCGGCTTTCAGCCTTGGCCAAGGGACGAAAAAGTCTGTTAAGGTTTTTAAAGCACGCTCTCGAAAGCGCTTCTCGATGCTCACATCGAGCGCTATTCGAAACGGCATCAAGCAGTGCTTTCAGGAGCCTGGAGAACGGCGAGAACATGGAAAAACACGGGGTGTGACGGGCCATGTCGTCGCCCAACACGTCAGGGTCGCAAACCGATAATTGCGCAGACCCCAAGACTATATCGTTGAGTCAGCCGATGACGTCGCTGCCGCTTCCCGAGGGGAACGGCAGACTGGGGCTCACCGCCCCGGACCGAAGAACATACAAGCGCTGGCCCACCATCGATAGGGCGCCAGTCCAACAAGAAATTTCGGATGTACGCATGCGCCAGGACGACGCATGAACCCCCAAGGGAATGGGCTTCGAAACACTGCCAGAGGGTTTGGAAAGCGGTTTGCAGCACGGCAAGACAGTGGTCACTCATCAACAGGTTGCAACGACGCAGCGGGCAATTCTTGTCACCAGCCGCGTGCGCTGCAGCGTGCCCGAGCGCCACACTCGACGCCCGCCGCGAAACGTTCGCCAACCTCGAAACTCAGCAAACACCCACACAGGTATCAGAGGCCTGACACAGCTGATCTACGCTTCGACGATGCGTGCCCAGCCGTGCCAGCGTGAACTGGATGCCGATTGAAGGGGAAACGTCCCATGCAGTCTGGAAAGATCGTGGTCGAACACCTGTACAAGGTTTTCGGCCCCAACCCACAAGAAGCCATCGACCTGCTCAAGGAAGGCTGGAGCAAGGAGAGGATTCTGGCCGAGAAAGGCGCCGTGATCGGCGTCAGCGATGTGTCGTTCAGTGTCGAAGAGGGCGAGATCTTCGTCCTCATGGGCCTGTCCGGCTCTGGCAAATCCACCCTCATCCGTCTGATCAACCGCCTGGTCGAACCCAGCGCCGGTGACGTCTACATCGATGGCCAGAACGTGGCCAAGCTGCCGCAATCGCAACTGATCGACCTGCGCCGACGCGACATGAGCATGGTCTTCCAGTCCTTCGCCCTGATGCCGTCGCGCAGCGTGCTGGACAATGCCGCCTTCGGCCTGGAAGTCGCCGGTGTCGGCCGCAAGGAGCGCGAGCAGCGCGCCATGGAAGTGCTCAAGCAGGTTGGCCTGGACACCTTCGCTCACAAGTACCCGCACGAACTCTCCGGCGGCATGCAGCAACGCGTCGGCCTGGCCCGCGCGCTGACGGTCAACCCGTCGATGATCATCATGGACGAGGCGTTCTCCGCCCTCGACCCGCTCAAGCGCCGCGAGATGCAGGATGTGCTACTGGAGCTGCAGAAGACCCATCGCCGCACCATCATCTTCGTCTCCCACGACATCGAAGAAGCCATGCGCATCGGTACCCGCATCGGCATCATGGAAGGCGGCAAGCTGATCCAGGTCGGCACCCCGCAGGAGCTGATCGAAAAGCCGGCCAACGAGTACGTGCGCAACTTCTTCGACACCGTCGACACCAGCCGCTACCTCACCGCCGGCCAGCTCAAGGCCGACAGCGTGCCGACCTACGTCTACAACGGCAAGGCGCCGGATGCGGCAATGATCTGCAAGGAGCTGCAGGCGCTGGACAAGCACTACGCCTTCATCGTCGACGAGCAGAACAACTTCCAGGGTTCCATCAGCCTGGAGAAGATTGCCCTGATGGTCGATGGCGACGAACCCAGACCACTCGAAGCCGATGCCCTCAAACCCGTGCAACCGGTACCCGAGGACATGCCGCTGGAGCAGGTCATCACCCGTCTGGTGGACAACGAAGGTCCGATCCCGGTGGTGGACGCCGAAGGCCACTACTGCGGCGCCATCAGCAAGGGCCGTCTGCTGACCCGACTGCAGGGGGAATCCCATGAGTGACAAGAAACTCGACCTGGGTAGCTGGGTCAACGACGTCGTCCAGCACCTGCTGGACAACTACAGCGGTGCCTTCGACAGCATCGGCAAGCTGGTCAGCGGTTTCTCCGAAGGCATCGAAGCCTTGCTCATGCTGCCGCCGGCCTGGCTGCTGATCGCCATCTTCGTCGCCCTCGGCCTGTGGCGCATCGGCGCACGCTTCGCGGTGTTCACCGCCGTGGCGTTCATCCTGATCGTCATGACCGGGTTCTGGGAACAGACCGTGGTCACCCTCGGCCTGACCTTCTCCTCGACGTTGATCAGCCTGCTGCTGGGCATCCCGCTGGGCATCTGGGCCGCCAAGAGCGAGCGCGTGGCGACCATCATCCGGCCGATCCTCGACTTCATGCAGACCATGCCGGCGTTCGTCTACCTGATTCCGGCGGCCATGCTCTTCGGCCTCGGCCGCGTGCCCGGGATCATCGCCACGGTGATCTTCGCCATGCCGCCGGCGGTGCGCCTGACCAGCCTGGGCATTCGCCAGGTGAACAAGGAAATCGTCGAGGCCGGCCAGTCCTTCGGCTGCACCAGCCGTCAGCTGCTGTTCAAGGTACAACTGCCCAACGCCATGCCGTCGATCATGGCCGGGGTCAACCAGACCATCATGATGGCCCTGTCGATGGTGATCATCGCCTCGATGGTCGGCGCCGGCGGCCTGGGCAACGACGTGCTGGCCAGCATCCAGCGCCTGGACATCGGCCTGGGCTTCGAAAGCGGCATGGCCGTGGTGCTGCTGGCGATCATTCTCGACCGCATCACCGAAAGCTTCGGCACCCCACGTCCGGCGCGCGGCGCGTTGCGCGCCTGGTTCGACCGCCTGCTCACCTCCCGCTCCACGACACAGGAACCGTCATGAACAACCGCCTCACCCTGAGCGGCGCCGCCCTGCTGTGCGC
>JAEYXX010000079.1 GCA_023431055.1 Pseudomonadota bacterium | reverse complement strand
GATCACCTCGATGCCGCCCATGTATGGTTTGAGCACCTCGGGGACGCGAATGCTGCCGTCGGCCTGCTGGTAGTTCTCCAGCACCGCCACCAGCGTACGGCCAACCGCCAGGCCGGAACCGTTGAGGGTGTGCACCAGCTCCGGCTTGCCGGTTTCCGGATTGCGATAGCGTGCCTGCATGCGGCGCGCCTGGAAGTCGCCGCAGTTGGAGCAGGAGGAAATCTCGCGGTACTTGTCCTGGCTCGGCACCCACACCTCAAGGTCATAGGTCTTCACCGCGGAGAAGCCCATGTCGCCGGTGCACAGCGCCAGCTTGCGGTACGGCAGTTCCAGCAGTTGCAGCACGCGCTCGGCGTTGGCGGTCATGCCTTCCAGCGCCTCGAAGGACTTGGACGGCTCGACGATCTGCACCATCTCCACCTTGTCGAACTGGTGCTGACGGATCATGCCGCGGGTGTCGCGACCGGAGGCGCCTGCCTCGCTGCGGAAGCACGGGGTATGGGCGACGAACTTCAGCGGCAGCTGCTTGGCATCGAGAATTTCACCGGCGACGATATTGGTCAGCGAGACTTCGGCAGTCGGAATCAGGTACAGATCCGCCTGATCTTCACGACGGATCTTGAACAGGTCTTCCTCGAACTTCGGCAGCTGGCCGGTGCCCTGCAGTGCCGGCGCCTGCACCAGATAAGGCGTGTAGGCCTCTTCGTAGCCGTGCTCGCCGATGTGCAGGTTGATCATGAACTGCGCCAGGGCGCGATGCAGGCGGGCGATGGGACCGCGCAGCAGCGCGAAGCGCGCGCCGGACAACTTGGCGGCGGTCTCGAAGTCCAGCCAGCCATGTTGCTCGCCGAGGGCGACGTGATCCTTGATTTCGAAATCGAAGCTGCGCGGGGTGCCCCAGCGCGCCACCTCGACGTTGCCGTCCTCATCCGCGCCGACCGGCACGGACTCGTGCGGCAGGTTGGGGATGTTCAGCAGCAGGTTGTCCAGCTCGTTCTGGATGGCGTCCAGCTCACGCTTGCCGGCTTCCAGATCGCTGCCCATCTGGTCGACTTCCGCCAGCAGCGGCGCGATGTCTTCGCCGCGCGCCTTGGCCTGGCCAATCGACTTGGAACGGCTGTTGCGCTCGGCCTGCAGTTGCTCGGTGCGCACCTGCACCGACTTGCGCTGACTCTCCAGGGCCTCGAAGCGGGCGACGTCGAGGGCGAAGCCACGGGTAGCGAGGCGCTCGGCGATTTCGGTGAGTTGCGTGCGGACGAGTTTGGAATCGAGCATGTTCGGGTCTCAAGACAACGGCGAAATGATGATGGCCAGCAGTGTGGCGCGGGTTGTGGAGTGTAAAGCCTTAGCGGGTCAGGATGCCAATCGAGCCAGGCTCAAACCGGCCCAGGCCGCCAGCAGACCACCGACGATACTGAAAGCCAGATAGCCGAACGCCTCGGTTGCCCGCCCGCCCTCCAGCAGCTTCATGATTTCCAGGCTGAACGATGAAAAGGTGGTGAAACCGCCCAATACGCCGGTGATCAGCCCGGTACGCAGTTCCAGGGGCAAGTCGCTGCGCGTCAGAAACAAGCCGGACAGCAGGCCGATCAACAGGCAACCAAGGACATTGACGGCAAAGGTGCCCAGATAGAAATGCCGCGGCCAGTTACCTGCGACCCAGCTGGCGACGAGAAACCGCATCACCGACCCAAGTGCCCCTCCTGCAGCTACAGCAAGCGCCACACGGATCATGATTTTCTCCTCTGCCTGGCGCTCGTAGCATCCAGATTGCGCAAATGCTGCAGCTTGTCACGGATCTTCAGCTCCAGGCCGCGCGGCACGGGGTCGTAGTACTGACGTGGCTGCAGATTCTCGGGGAAGTAGTCCTCCCCGGCGGCGTAGGCATCCGGCTCGTCATGGGCATAGCGATATTCGTCGCCATAGCCGAGCTGCTTCATCAGCTTGGTCGGCGCATTGCGCAGGTGCAACGGCACCTCTTGCGAGCCCTGCTCGGCGGCGTCGCGCATCGCCGCCTTGAACGCCGTGTACACCGCATTGCTCTTCGGCGCACAGGCGAGATAGACGATGGCCTGCGCCACGGCCAGCTCGCCCTCCGGGCTACCCAGACGCTCCTGCACGTCCCAGGCATTGAGGCACAGGGTCAAGGCGCGCGGGTCGGCATTGCCGATATCCTCGCTGGCCATGCGCACCACACGCCGGGCGATATAGAGCGGGTCGCAGCCGCCGTCGAGCATACGTGCGTACCAGTACAGCGCGCCGTCCGGGCTGGAGCCGCGCACCGACTTGTGCAGGGCGGAAATCTGGTCATAGAACGCCTCGCCGCCCTTGTCGAAGCGACGGCGGCTGTCGCCTAGCAGATTCTGCAGCAGATCGACGCCGATCTCGCCATCGTCGTCAGCCAGGTCGGCGGCATTCTCGAGGAAGTTGAGCAGACGGCGACCATCGCCATCGGCGGCAGCCAGAAGGATCTGAAAAGCCTCGTCCGGCAGGCTGAGATGGCGATTGCCCAATCCTTTAGGATCGGTCAAGGCGCGATTGACCAGCTTGCGCATCGCCGCCTCGTCCAGACTCTTGAGCACGTAGACGCGGGCGCGCGACAGCAGCGCGTTGTTCAGCTCGAACGAGGGATTCTCGGTGGTGGCACCGATGAAGATCAGCGTGCCGTCTTCCACGTAGGGCAGAAAGGCGTCCTGCTGGCTCTTGTTGAAGCGGTGCACCTCGTCGACGAAGAGGATGGTACGCCGGCCATACTGGGCCGCGTGCTGCTGGGCGACCTCGACGGCCTGGCGAATCTCCTTGACGCCGGAGAGCACGGCCGAGATGGTCTCGAAATGAGCATCGGTGACCTTGGCCAGCAGGCGCGCCAGGGTGGTCTTGCCCACCCCGGGTGGCCCCCAGAAGATCATCGAATGCAAGGCGCCCTGCTCCAGCGCCTCACGCAGCGGCTTGCCCGGCCCCAGCACGTGCTCCTGGCCGACGTACTCGTCCAGGCTGGTAGCACGCAAACGCGCAGCCAGGGGCTGCGCGACGGGTCGGCGACCGAACAGATCCACACGTTACTCCTGGATGACGTCCGCGCCTTCCGGAATGTCGAAGGTGAACTGGCCGTCATCGACCGGCTCGTTCATCTTCACATTGAGGAACAGGATGTTGGTGCGCTGGCCGATGCTGTCGATCAGCTGCATGTCGTTGAGCATGCGATTGCGGAACGACAGGCGCAGGCTGTCGAACAGGCTGTCCTTGGCCTTGGGCTTGAGGATGAAGTCGACCACGCTGCCGCCTTCCTTGTAGTCGATCTCGAAGTTCTCGCGGATCTGCGACACATCGCCGGAGAGCAGCAGCGCCGGGGTGTGGGTCAGGCGCTGATCCAGCGTCTGGATGGTCACCTGCTCGAGGTCCGGATCATACAGCCAGACCTTTTCGCCGTTCGACACCAGCAGTTGCTCCATCGGCTGATCGGTGTGCCAGCGGAACAGTCCCGGGCGTTTGAGCACCAGCTCGCCGGCGGTTTCCTGCAGCTGGGTGCCGCTGGCATCCAGGGTCAGCTGGGAAAAACGGGCGTTGATGGTCTGCGCCTGATTGAGCAGTTCGGTCAGGCGCTTGGTGGCCGCCTCTTCGTCAGCCTGGGCGGTTAGCAGGGTAAAACTCAAAGCAGCCAGCATCAGCAGGCGAATAACACGCATATAAACCCCTTGAGTCCGTATGAGAATGACGAGGCGACTCCGCACCCCGCACTGCTCGGCAGCGTCTGAGCTGCCGTGAATCCTGTAGACCGCGAATTCAGCGGTTTATCCGCGGCGCGCAACACTCAGTCACGTGATGAACCGGGCGCGAGTACCTCGCGCGAACCGTTGGTATTCATCGAGCTGACCACGCCAGCCATCTCCATCGCCTCGATCATGCGCGCGGCGCGGTTGTAGCCAATCTTCAGCTTGCGTTGCACCGCGGAAATGGAGGCGCGGCGGCTTTCCAGCACGAAATTGACGGCCTCGTCATACAGCGGGTCTTCCTCGCTGCCCTCGCCGCCTTCGCCACCGCCGCCACCTTCGAAGCCGCTGCCGCCCTCCTCGACCCCGGCGAGGATGTCCTCGATGTAGTCCGGCGCACCGCGCTGCTTCCAGGCCTCGACCACGCGATGCACTTCGTCATCAGATACGAAGGCACCGTGCACGCGAATCGGCAGACCGGTGCCGGGCGGCAAATAAAGCATGTCACCGTGACCAAGTAGCTGCTCGGCGCCGCCCTGATCGAGAATGGTGCGCGAGTCGATCTTGCTCGATACCTGGAAGGCCATACGGGTGGGGATGTTGGCCTTGATCAGGCCGGTGATCACGTCCACCGATGGGCGCTGGGTCGCCAGGATCAGGTGGATACCGGCAGCACGTGCCTTCTGCGCAATACGTGCGATCAGTTCTTCGACCTTCTTGCCGACGATCATCATCATGTCGGCGAATTCGTCGACGACCACGACGATGGTAGGCAGCGTCTTCAGGTGTGGCGGTTCATCGTCCATCGACTCGCGCTTGTAGAGCGGATCATGCAACGGCGTACCCGCCTCGATGGCCTCTTTCACCTTGCGGTTGAAACCGGCCAGGTTGCGCACGCCCATGGCCGCCATCAGCTTGTAACGGCGCTCCATCTCGGCGACCGACCAGCGCAGGGCGTTGGCCGCCTCCTTCATGTCGGTTACCACCGGGCACAGCAGGTGCGGAATGCCTTCGTAGATCGACAGTTCGAGCATCTTCGGGTCGATCATGATCATCCGCGCCTCTTCCGGCGTGGACTTGAACAGCACCGACAGGATCATCGCGTTGACCCCCACCGACTTACCGGAACCGGTAGTACCGGCCACCAGCAGGTGCGGCATCTTGGCCAGATCGGCAATCACCGGGCGACCGCCGATATCGTGACCCAGCGCCAGGGTCACCGGTGACTTGGCATCGTCGTACTCGCTCGAAGACAGCACCTCGGAGAAGCGCACGATCTGCCGATCCTCGTTGGGCACCTCGATGCCAACCGTGGTCTTGCCGGGAATCACTTCGACCACGCGCACGCTGACCATGGCCATCGAACGCGCCAGGTCCTTGGCCAGGTTGGAGATGCGACTGACCTTCACCCCGGCAGCGGGCTGAATTTCGAAACGGGTAATCACCGGGCCGGGATGCACGGACTCGACAACGACATCGACACCGAACTCCTTGAGCTTGATCTCCAGCAGGCGCGACATGGCCTCCAGCGACTCGGGGGAGAACTGCTTCTGCTTCTTCTCGGCGACATCGAGGATGGAAATCGGCGGCAGACTACCTTCGATGGCGGTGTCGACGAACAAGGGCGCCTGCTTCTCCTTGAGCACGCGCTTGCTCGGCTCGGCCGCCTTGGGCGGTGCTGGCGGCGTGATAACTGGCGCGGGGCGCTTTTCGCGCTCACTCATATGCTTGCTGAGTGACTCTTCGCGCTCGATCAGACGTTCCTTGACCTTGGCCTGCTCGCGACGATCAGACACCACTGGCGCAGCCACTTCGGTAACCCGCTCGTCCAGCTCACGCAGCTGGATTTTCATCTGTTTGCGCTCGTTGCGGGCATTCCACCAACCGGTAATGGCGCCGTGAATCAGTTCGATCAGATCGAGGGTGATCTTGCCCGTCAGGTCCATCACGCGGAACCAGGACAAATCGGTGAACACCGTCAGGCCAAACAGGAACAACGCCAGGAACACCAGCGTACTGCCCTGCACGTTCAGCGCATGCACGGCCAGATCCCCCAGGCTGGCGCCGAGCATGCCACCGCCGGAGCCCTGCATGCCTGCGGCGGCAGAGAAATGAATGTCGCCCAGCGCGGCGCCCGAGAGAATCAGGAAGACCAGACCGATGCTGTGCCAGGAAAATAGCCAGCCATTCCAGTGCCAGGACTGATTACGCGTGCGGAACACCTGCCAGGTCTTGGCAGCCAGCAACAAGGGAAAAATGTAGGCGAAGTAACCCAGGGCGCCGAACAGCGCGCTGGACAACCAGGCACCTATGCTGCCGCCGGCATTGATGATGCGCTCCACCTGGACGCTATTGTCCCAGGCCGGATCGGCGACGTTGTAGGTCAGCAGTGCCATCAGCAGATAGAGGCACATCGCGCCCAGGGCGATCAAAGCGCCTTCCTTCAGTCGATACTGAAGCTTCTGGCGCCAATCGGTGATCTGGGTGGTGGAATTTTTCAAAACAGCCATTTCCTGCGCCCCTGGCGCGTCCATCTGATGGTTAACCGCAGAAGCGGCCTATTGTAGGGCCAGCCTGAGAAGTAGGCCAATCAGCGCGCTCCCGCACCTGCCCTGCTTCGGTGTAGCATAGCCGCCAGCAGCTTCCATGCGGCTCAATTGGAGCACGCATTCTCTTTTGTGACAAAGGCTTATGGGGTTTTTTTATGAGCGAAGTCAAGCATTCCCGCCTGATCATCCTGG
>JAEYXX010000091.1 GCA_023431055.1 Pseudomonadota bacterium | reverse complement strand
ACCGTGGCACATGACGAATGACGGCGGGACGGCCCGCCACGCCCTTCGAGGGTCAATGAAGATGTTCGACAAACTCCTGATCGCCAACCGTGGCGCCATCGCCTGCCGCATCCTGCGCACCCTGCGTACGCTGAACGTCGGCGGCGTGGCCGTGTATGCCGAAGCCGACGCCGCCAGCCTGCATATCCAGCAGGCCAATGAGGCCTTCTCCCTCGGCGACGGCCCCGCCGCGCAGACCTATCTGGTGGTCGACAAGATTCTCGCCGCCGCCAAGGCCAGCGGCGCCAAAGCCATTCACCCCGGCTACGGTTTTCTCTCGGAAAACGCGGCCTTCGCCGAAGCCTGCGAAGCGGCCGGCATCGCCTTCGTCGGCCCGACGCCCGAGCAACTGCGCGTATTCGGCCTCAAGCACACCGCCCGCGCCCTGGCCAAACAACATGGCGTACCCATGCTCGAAGGTACCGAGCTACTGGAAAACCTCGACGCTGCGCTGGTAGCCGGCGAGCAGGTCGGCTACCCGGTGATGCTGAAAAGCACCGCAGGCGGCGGCGGCATCGGCATGCGTGTCTGCCGCTCGGCTGCCGAACTGAGTGAGACCTTCGAAGCAGTCAAACGCCTGGGGCAGAACAACTTCAGCGACAGCGGCGTGTTCATCGAGAAGTACATCCAGCGTGCCCGCCACCTGGAAGTGCAGGTATTCGGCGACGGCCAAGGCGAAGTGCTCGCCCTCGGCGTGCGTGACTGCTCGGTGCAGCGGCGCAACCAGAAGGTGCTGGAAGAAACCCCGGCCCCCAACCTGCCCGCCGGCATGGCGGATGAGCTGTGCGCGGCGGCGATCAAGCTGGCCAAGGCGGTCAACTACCGCAGCGCCGGCACCGTGGAATTCGTCTACGACAGCGAGGCCGAGCGCTTCTACTTCCTGGAAGTGAACACCCGCCTGCAGGTCGAGCACGGCGTCACCGAACAGGTGTGGGGCGTCGATCTGGTGCGCTGGATGATCGAGCTGGCGGCCGGCGATCTGCCGCCGCTGAGCGAACTCGCCAAAGGCCTGAAGCCATCCGGCCACGCCATCCAGGCGCGCCTGTATGCTGAAGACCCGGGCCGTGACTTCCAGCCCAGCCCCGGTCTGCTCACCGCCGTGCAATTTCCCGAAGCCGACGGCAAGGCGCTGCGTATCGACACCTGGGTCGAAGCCGGCTGCGAGATTCCGCCCTACTTCGACCCGATGATCGCCAAGCTGATCACCTGGGCGCCAACCCGCGATGAAGCCTCCAACGCGCTGGATCAGGCGCTGGCAGGCACGCAGCTGTATGGCGTGGAATGCAACCGCGACTACCTGCGCCAGATCCTGGGCGATGCGCCATTCGCCAGCGGCAAGCCCTGGACGCGCTGCCTGGAAAAGCTCGTCTATCAGGCCGCCACCTTCGAGGTACTGAGCGCCGGCACCCAGACCAGCGTGCAGGACTACCCCGGCCGCCTCGGCTACTGGGCCGTGGGCGTACCGCCGTCCGGGCCAATGGACGACCGCGCCCTGCGCCTGGGCAACCGCCTGCTCGGTAATGACGAAGGCGCCGCTGCGCTGGAAATCACCATGAGCGGCCCGCTGCTGCGCTTCAACTGCGACGCCGTGGTCGCGGTGACCGGTGCCGAGATCCCGCTGAGCGTCGATGGCGTGGAACAGCCGATGAACACCGCGCTGTTGATCGCAGCGGGCAGCACCCTGTCCCTCGGCACCATTGCCGGGTCCGGCGCACGTAGCTACCTGAGCATTCGCGGCGGCATTCAGGTGCCGGACTACCTGGGCAGCAAGAGCACCTTTACCCTCGGCCAGTTCGGCGGTCACGCTGGCCGCGCCCTGCGCGCGGGCGACGTGCTGCACCTGCTGCCACTCGCCAACCGCGAGGCCGGCGCGCAACTGCCCGCCGAACTTTGCCCGGCCCTGCCGGCCGTGCGCGAACTGCGCGTGATCTACGGCCCGCACGGCGCGCCGGAATATTTCACGCCCGGCTATGTCGACCGCTTCCTCGCCACCGACTGGGAAGTGCACTTCAACTCCAGCCGCACCGGCGTACGCCTGATCGGGCCGAAACCGGAATGGGTGCGTGACAGCGGCGGCGAAGCCGGCCTGCACCCGTCCAATATCCACGACAACCCCTACGCCATCGGCGCGGTGGACTTCACCGGCGACATGCCAGTGATCCTCGGCCCGGACGGCCCCAGCCTGGGCGGCTTCGTCTGCCTGGTGACCATCATCGAGGCCGACCTATGGCAGCTCGGCCAGCTCAAGGCCGGTGACAAGGTGCGCTTCGTGCCGGTGGATATCGCCACGGCGCGGGAGTTGGCGCAAAGCAATGCACGTGAATACGCAGAACTCACGCTTGTCTCCCCTCTCCCGCTTGCGGGAGAGGGGCCGGGGGAGAGGGTTCTTGAAAACGCCCAAAGCCCCTCTCCCCAACCCTCTCCCATAAATGGGAGAGGGAGCCGTTCGGTGTTGGCTTCCCCCATCGTCCTCGACATCGGCGAAGCCGACACCCGCCTGGTCGCGCGCCTGTCCGGCGACACCCATCTGCTCCTGGAAATCGGCGCGCCTGAGCTGGACCTGGTGCTGCGCTTCCGTGGCCATGCGCTGATGCAGGCGCTGGAGGCCAAAGGGCTCGACGGCGTGATCGACCTGACGCCCGGCATCCGCTCGCTGCAGGTGCACTACCAGCCGGAAACCCTGGCGTTGCAGACACTGCTCGATATCGTCGCCGGCGAGTGGGACGCCGTGTGCGCGGCCAAGGATCTCAAGGTGCCGTCGCGTATCGTCCACCTGCCACTGTCCTGGGACGACCCGGCCTGCCAGCTGGCCATCGAGAAATACATGACCACGGTGCGCAAGGATGCCCCTTGGTGCCCGAGCAACCTGGAGTTCATCCGCCGCATCAACGACCTGCCGAACCTCGACGAGGTATACCGCACCGTGTTCGACGCCAGCTACCTGGTCATGGGCCTGGGCGACGTCTACCTCGGCGCACCAGTGGCCACCCCGCTCGACCCGCGCCATCGCCTGGTCACCACCAAATACAACCCGGCACGCACCTGGACGGCGGAAAACTCGGTGGGCATCGGCGGCGCCTACATGTGCGTGTACGGCATGGAAGGCCCCGGCGGCTACCAGTTCGTTGGCCGCACCCTGCAGATGTGGAACCGCTACCGCGAGGTTGACGCCTTCGACGGCAAGCCCTGGCTGTTGCGCTTCTTCGACCAGATCCGCTTCTACCCGGTCAGTGCCGACGAGCTGCTGCGCATCCGCCGCGACTTCCCGCTGGGCCGCTTTGACCTGCGTATCGAGGAAAGCGAGCTGGCACTGGCCGACTACCAGCAGTTCCTCACTGACGAAGCCGACGGCATCGCCGCCTTCCGCGATCAGCAGCGCACGGCCTTCGCCGCCGAACGCCAACGCTGGATCGACTCCGGCCAGGCGCATTTCGAAAGCGATGAAGGCGTGGCCGAGGTGACCGAGGATGCGCCGCTCGAAGCGGGCCAACACAGCGTCGACAGCCACATAGCAGGCAACCTCTGGCAAGTGCAGGTCGAGGCCGGTGCCAGGGTGGAAGCCGGCGACGTGCTGGTGATTCTGGAATCCATGAAGATGGAAATCCCGCTCACTGCGCCCATGGCCGGCACGGTACGCGAAGTGCGCGTGCAGCCCGGTTCGCCCGTGCGTGCCGGGCAGCGCGTGGTGGTGCTGGAAGAAGCCTGAAATGCTCGCCGCTGAAGCTCCTCCCACAGGGTCCGCGAACATCCTGGGAGGGGCTTCAGCCGCGACAGCCTTATGCTCCACGGCAATACCCGAAAAACCAATCGCGGATAAATCCGCTCGTACAGTCCGTGGCCCGGATGAAATCCCTACCACATAACCGCGCCAGCTGTGATCACAACTAGCGCTAGCCCCGTTCAGCAAGCTAGCATCACGCCATCAGCCCGCCGCCGGATTCACCCATGTCCTTGCGCCCCAAACGGCACACGCAAACCTCGTTGGTGTTACTGCTCCTGTTCCTGCTCGGCAGCGGCTTTCTCACCACCTCGCTGCTGAGCTACTACGCCTCGCGCGACTCGATCCGTAACAGCATCATCAACACCGAACTGCCGCTGACCTCCGACACTGTCTATTCGGAAATCCAGAAGGACCTGATCCGCCCGACGCAGATCGCCTCGATGATGTCGCGTGACACCTTCCTGCGCGACTGGGCCCTGGCCGGCGAGCAGAACCCGGAGCCCGTCACCCGCTACCTGCGCGAGATTCAGGATCACTACGGCACCTTCACCGCCTTCTTCATCTCCGAAAAAACCCGCACCTACTACCAGGCCAAGGGCGTGCTCAAGCAGGTGCAGGAAGATC
>JAEYXX010000007.1 GCA_023431055.1 Pseudomonadota bacterium | reverse complement strand
GGTTTGCGCGAATAGAACCAGAGGATGGTGAACAGCGCCACGCCCTCCAGGGCGAACTGGTACAGCTGCGACGGATGGCGCGCCAGTTGCTCAGGGTCGGTGGGGAAGACCATCGCCCAGGGCACATCGGTGGCCTTGCCCCACAGCTCGGCGTTGATGAAGTTGCCAATCCGGCCCGCCCCCAGCCCAATTGGAACAAGAGGCGCGATAAAGTCCATCAGCTCGAAGAAGCTCTTGCCGTTGCGCTTGCCGAACCACCAGGTCGACAACATGACCCCGATCAGGCCGCCGTGGAACGACATGCCGCCTTCCCAGACGCGCAGGATCTTCGCCGGTTCGGCGATGTAAGCCGGCAGATCGTAGAACATCACGTAGCCCAGGCGACCGCCGAGAATCACCCCCATGGCCACCCAGAACACCAGGTCGGACAGTTTGTCCTTGGTCCAGGTCGCATCGAAACGCTCCAGCCGGCGAGAAGCCAGCAGCCAGGCGCCACCGATACCGACAAGGTACATCAGGCCGTACCAGTGGATTTTCAGGGGACCGAGGGCGATGGCCACCGGGTCGATCTGCGGATAAGGCAGCATCCAGGACTCCTTAAATGAAAAAACTCACGCCCACACTGAACAGCAGCAGGGCGAACAGGCGCTTGAGCAACAGTGGCGACAGGCGATGAGCCAGGCGCGCACCAAAACGGGCAAAGAACATGCTGGTCAGGGCAATGCCCAGCAATGCCGGCAGATAAACGAAACCGACGCTCCATGGCGGCAGATTCGCATTTCCCCAGCCGGTAAACATGAAACTCAGCGCACCGGCAATGGCAATCGGCAGACCGCATGCCGCCGAGGTTGCCACCGCCTGCTGGATCGGCACGCTGCGCCAGACCAGAAAAGGCACGGTCAGCGAACCACCGCCGATACCGAAGATCGCCGAAGCCCAGCCGATCACCCCGCCGGCTACCGTCAGCGTCGGCTTGCCAGGGACACCGCGGCTGGCTTTGGGTTTCAGGTCCAGCGCCATCTGCGCAGCTACGGCGATAGCGAAGGTGCCAATGATCTTCTGCAGCATCGGCCCCTGGATCAGTGCGGCGGTCAGCGCACCCAGCGCGGCACCGAGCAGGATTCCCAGGCTCAGCCAGCGAAACAGCGGCCAGCGCACCGCGCCCTTGCGATGATGTTCGAGCAGAGAATTGATCGAGGTGAATACGATGGTCGCCAGGGAGGTGCCCACTGCCAGATGGGTGAGAATCTCCGTCGCCATGCCCTGCGAGGTGAAGCTCAGCACCAGCACCGGCACGATGATCAGGCCGCCACCCACACCGAACAGGCCAGCCAGCACACCGGCAGCCGAGCCCAGCACCAGGTAGAGCAGCAGTTCCATCGACACCCCCGAAAACAAAGCGGCATGGTAGCGGAAATGCCTTCGCAACGGCACAGGGATCGGACGGAACGGTTGCCGCCTGCGGCTCAGCTCGCTAGCCTGCCAGACTCGCCATTGGAGGAATGCGCATGTGCCTGATCGTCTTCGCCTGGAAGCCGGACAGCCCGACGGTACTGCGCCTGGCGTCCAATCGCGACGAGTTCTACGCACGCCCCAGCGAGCCGCTCGGTGAATGGCAGGATGCCCCCGGCGTGTTCGCAGGCCGCGACCTGCAGGCAGGGGGTACCTGGCTTGGCGTTACCGCGCAAGGCCGCTTCGCCGCGCTGACCAATATCCGCGACCTGAAGCAGAAGGCGCCTCCTCGCTCACGCGGCGCGCTGACCGCCGACTATCTGCTGGGCCAGGATTCGGTGCCCGCCTATCTCGACAGAATCATGCGTGACGCCGCCGAATATGCCGGCTTCAACCTGCTGGTCGGCGACCGCCAGCAACTCTGGCACTTCAATTCCCAGGAAGGACGGCCTAGGCAGCTGGAGCGCGGGTTCTATGGCCTGTCCAACGCCAATCTCGACACGCCCTGGCCGAAGCTGCTGCGTGCCCGAAATGCCCTGAGCGATAGTCTCGAGGCCGAGGATGAAGCGCTGCTGGACCTGCTTGCCGACAGCAGCCAGCCGGCCGATCACCTGCTGCCGGATACTGGCGTGGGGTTGGCGACGGAACGTCTGCTATCGACAGCCTTCATCGCCAGCGAGGCCTATGGCACTCGCGCCAGTACGGTACTGAATCTTCACAGTAACGGCCGCTGGAATATCACCGAACGCAGCTTCGGGCCGCATGGTGCAGTGTTGGGTGAGGTGAAATTGCACAGCTAGCCTGGATGTAATCCGGCTACCGTTCTGCGGAGTACGACCTGCGTAGGAGGGGCTTTAGCCGCGAGCCTTTCGCCGCTGAAGCGCCCCCACGATCAACGACTGATGGCTGCGGCCCGGATGCGGGAACACCTGGAACGATATCCCCGGATTGCATCCGGGCTACACATAACTCGCCCTCACGGCGCGGTTCACGCCTGGATATTCGACGCCGGGTTGATCACCCGACCGAGCCCCAGATTGCGCAGTGCCAGGTGCAGGGTGCTGTAGATCAGGTGCGGGTTGTCCATGGTCATCACCTGGCCCAGCAGTTCCCTGGCCTTGCTCTGGGTGATCTGGCGCAGCAGCCACTTCACCTTGGGCAGGTTGGTGGCGTTCATCGACAGCGAATCGAAGCCCATGGCCAGCAACAGCACGGCAGCAGCAGGGTCGCCGGCCATCTCGCCACAGATGCTCACCGGCTTGCCTTCGAGGTGAGCGTCGTTGACCACCTTCTGCAATGCCTGCAGCACCGCCGGGTGGAGGAAGTCGTAGAGGTCGGCCACACGCGGATTGTTGCGATCCACCGCCAGCAGGTACTGGGTCAGGTCGTTGGAGCCGACCGAAAGGAAGTCCACCTGCCGCGCCAGCTCACGGGTCTGGTACACCGCCGCCGGAATCTCGATCATCATGCCAATCGGTGGCAGCGGCACGTCGATACCTTCATCGCGGACTTCGCCCCAGGCACGGTGAATCAGGTGCAAGGCTTCTTCCAGCTCCTGAATGCCGGAAATCATCGGCAGCAGGATGCGCAGATTGTTCAGCCCCTCGCTGGCCTTGAGCATGGCGCGGGTCTGTACCAGGAAGATTTCCGGGTGGTCGAGGGTGACGCGAATGCCGCGCCAGCCGAGAAAGGGGTTCTCTTCCTTGATCGGGAAGTAGGACAGCGCCTTGTCGCCACCGATGTCCAGGGTGCGCATGGTCACCGGCAGCGGATGGAAGGCCTGCAATTGCTCGCGGTAAGTAGCGAGCTGTTCCTTCTCACTGGGAAAGCGTTCGTTGATCATAAACGGCACTTCGGTGCGGTACAGACCAACGCCCTCGGCGCCACGCTGCTGAGCGCGTGCAACGTCGGCAAGCAGGCCAGTGTTGACCCACAGCGGCATGCGATGACCATCGAGCGTCTCGCAGGGCAGCGCGCGCAGGGCATCGAGCCCTTCGGTGAGCTGACGCTCCTCCTCGACCACATCGGCGTACTGCTTGCTCAGCAGCTCGCTGGGGTTGGTGAAGACTTCGCCGTGGTAGCCGTCGACGATCAGCTTGATGCCATCGATCTTCGAATACGGCAGATCGACCACACCCATGACCGTGGGGATGCCCATGGCGCGGGCGAAGATAGCCACGTGGGAGTTGCCCGAGCCGGTGACCGAGATCAGACCGGCCAGCTTGCCTTCCGGCACCTCGCCGAGCATCGCCGGCGACAGTTCCTCGCTGACCAGGATGGTGTTGTCCGGGTAGACCAGCGAGGTCTTGCGCTCTTCCTGCAGGTAGGCGAGCAGACGCCGGCCGAGGTCACGCACGTCGCTGGCGCGCTCGCGCAGGTAGGCGTCGTCCATCAGCTCGAAGCGTTTGACGTGGTCGAGCACCACCTGGCGTAAGGCGCCCTGCGCCCACTGGCCGGTGCGGATGATCTTGCGCACCTCGTTACCCAGTGCGGCGTCCTCAAGCATCATCAGGTAGACGTCGAATAGCGCGCGCTCTTCCTTGCGCAGTTGGGTGGCGAGCTTCTCGGACAGCTCCTGCATGTCCTCGCGCACCCAACCCAGCGCCTTGTCGAACAGCTCCAGCTCGGCGGCGATGTCATCGACGCTGCGGTCTGGAACTACATTCAAATCGGCCGGGGGCAGCACCACGACAGCGGTACCGACCGCTGCCCCCGGCGCACCCGGCACGCCGATGAACTTGGCCTCCTGTACGCCTTTGCCCTGGCGCCCCAGACCGCGAATCGAGCCGGTTGCCTCGGCATGGGCGATAACGCCTGCAAGCTGCGCGCTCATGGTGACCAGGAAGGCTTCTTCGCCCTCGTCGAATTGACGCCGCTCCTTCTGCTGCACGACCAGCACACCCATCACGCGGCGGTGGTGGATGATCGGTGCACCGAGGAAGGACGCGTAGCGCTCCTCGCCAGTCTCGGCGAAGTAGCGGTAGCGCGGGTGGCTGGCGGCGTCTTCGAGGTTCAGCGGCTCTTCACGGCTCCCCACCAGGCCGACCAGGCCTTCGCTGGGCGCCATGCTGACCTTGCCGATGGAGCGCTTGTTGAGGCCGTCGGTGGCCATCAACACGAAGCGGTTGGTTTCCGGGTCCAGCAGATAGACCGAGCAAACCTGGCTGCCCATCGCTTCTTTTACACGCTGCACAATGATCGACAGCGCCGCCTTGAGATCCTTGGCGGCGTTCACTTCCTGGACGATCTTGCGCAGCGTATTGAGCATGCTCGATTGGAGTCCGTATCAGTCGCGCACTATCAGGCGCGGGGCGAGTTCCTTGAGCGCACGGCGATACACCTCGCGCTTGAATGTGACCACCTGGCCCAGCGGGTACCAGTAGCTGACCCAGCGCCAGCCATCGAATTCAGGCTTACCGGTCAGGTCCATGCGCACGCGGTCTTCGGCTCCGGTCAGGCGCAGCAGAAACCACTTCTGTTTCTGCCCGATGCACAGCGGCTGGCTGTGGGTACGCACCAGACGCTGCGGCAAACGATAACGCAACCAGCCGCGGGTGCAGGCGAGAATCTTCACATCCTGCTCTTCGAGGCCAACCTCTTCATTCAGTTCACGGTAAAGCGCCTCTTCCGGCGACTCACGGTCATTGATGCCACCCTGGGGAAACTGCCACGCATCCTGGTTGATGCGCCTGGCCCAGAGCACCTGGCCGACATCATTGGTCAGGATGATGCCGACATTCGGGCGGAAACCATCAGAATCGATCACGGCAAGCAACCTCGTACACGCAAGTTCCGGCATTGTTCCACAAAGCCGAGTCCAGCAGCAACGCGGGTTTGGCGGCAGTGGGAAAGCCCGGCCAAAGCGGCTATTCTGGCGCGCCCCAAACCTTTGCAGAACAGGTATAGAACCGTGCGCTTGGCCCTTTTCGATCTCGACAACACCCTGCTGGCTGGCGACAGCGATCATAGCTGGGGCGAATTCGTCTGCCAGCGCGGCCTGGTCGATGCTGCCGAGTACCTGGCGCGTAACGATGCCTTCTATGCCGACTACTGCGCCGGCAAGCTGGACGTGGTGGCCTACCAGAATTTCAGCCAGGCCATTCTGGGTCGCCATGAAATGGCGCAACTGGCGCAGTGGCACCGCGAGTTCATGACCGAGGTGATCGCGCCGATCATCCTCGCCAAGGGCGAGGCGCTGCTGGCCGAACACCGCGCTGCGGGCGACAAGCTGGTGATCATTACCGCCACCAATCGCTTCGTCACCGCGCCCATCGCCGAACGTCTCGGCGTGGAGACGCTGATCGCCACCGAGTGCGGCATGCAGGACGGCCGCTATATCGGCCAGATCACCGGTACACCATGCTACCAGGGCGGCAAGGTGACGCGCCTGAACGAGTGGCTGGCACAGACCGGACACAACCTCGATGGCGCCTACTTCTACAGCGACTCGCGCAATGACCTGCCGCTGCTCGAGGCCGTGTCCAACCCGGTGGCAGTCGACCCGGACGACGTGCTGCGCGCCACCGCGCTCGAGCG
>JAEYXX010000055.1 GCA_023431055.1 Pseudomonadota bacterium | reverse complement strand
AAGCCAGCGCCTTGGCAGTCAGTTTGAACATGCGGATGCTTCCTCTTGTTGTGTTTATCGCATTTGCGCCGGGGCGCAGCTGACGAACGGACAAGAGCAAGTCTAGGCGGCTTGGAGAAAAACGCCGGTGGCATTAGCGAGGCCTGGACTTGTACTTGTGGGTTCGCTTGACGTTAGCCTAGAGCAACCCTTGTGCCAGTCTGCGATATGCCGACCTTGCGTGCCGTGCAAAGGCCCATGGCTGCGGGCTTTTATGTTCCTTTACCGACCCTCGGGTGGGCGTATGGGCCCGCCAGCGTCAGGTATGGATGGCTGAAAATGGCGGTTTGCCGCCAGTCAGTCGAAGTCCTCTGGCGAGCTTCCGCCAGCACCTGAGAAATTCAACCCATGTTTGCGCAGTTTGTCGTGCAGCGTCTTGCGTGGTACGCCCAGCGCTTCGGCCAGGCTGCGTAGCGAACCGTGCGGGCGGCTCAGCTCGGCAGCGATAAGGGCGCGTTCGAAGGCTTCGACTTGTTCGCTGAGCCCGCCGTTGACCGGCGGCAGATTTGGCGCGTTGCTGTCGAGCGCCAGCTCCAGGCCCAGGGCGAAGCGTTCGGCGGCGTTCTGCAACTCACGCACGTTGCCTGGCCATGGATGACGCAGCAGCAAGGCGCGCTGTCCCGGCTGTAGCTCTCGCGGCGCCAAGGCGTGGCGAGCGGCCGCCCCATCGGCGAAGTGCTGGAACAGCAGCAGGGCGTCCTCGCCGCGCTCGCGCAGCGGTGGGATGGACAGCGGTGCGACGTTGAGGCGGTAGTAGAGGTCGGCGCGGAAACGCCCAGCATCGGCGGCCTGACGCAGATCTTCCTTGGTCGCGGCGATCACGCGGATATCCAGTGGGATCAGCTGATTACCACCGAGGCGCTCGACCACACGCTCCTGCAGCAGGCGCAGCAGCTTGACCTGCACATCCATGCTCATGCTCTCGATCTCGTCGAGGAACAGGGTGCCACCGTTGGCGAACTCGAACTTGCCGATGCGCCGTTTCTGCGCGCCTGTGAAGGCGCCGGCCTCATGGCCGAACAGCTCGCTTTCGACCACCGACTCGGCCAGTGCGCCGGCGTTGATGGCGACGAAGGGCCCTTCGCGGCGGTTGGACAGGTCGTGCAGGGCGCGTGCAACCACCTCTTTGCCGGCTCCGGTCTCGCCGAGAATCAGTACGTCGGTGGCGATGCTGGCAAGTGCACCGATCTGCTCGCGTAGGCGCTGCATGGCCGGCGATTGTCCAACCAGGCGGCTGGATAGTTGCTGGCGGTCATTGAGCGCCATGCGCAAGCTGCGGTTGTCCAGCACCAGGCGGCGCAGCTCCAGCGCACGGCGTACGCTGTCGAGCAGGTCATCGTTGGCGAAAGGTTTTTCCAGGAAGTCGTAGGCGCCAGCGCGCATAGCCTGCACGGCCAGCGGCACGTCACCGTGGCCGGTGATCAGCAGCACGGGCAGCTCGGCATCACGCTCGCGCAATTGCTGCAGCAGTTGCAGGCCATCGATGCCCGGCATGCGGATATCGCTGACCACCACGCCTGGCCAGCCTGCGGGAATGCGCGCGGCGAGGCCCTGCGCATCGCCCAGGCTGATGACCTTGAGTCCGGCCAGGTCGAGCGTCTGGCTGAGTGCCTGGCGCAGATGGGCGTCGTCGTCGACCAGCAGTACCTGAATGCGGCTGTCGATGGCGCTGTCGCTGGTCATGGCGAAGGGTCCTCTGAGGGTTGCAGGTTGACGCCGGGGCTGGCCAGGCGCAGGCGCAGGGTGATCAGTGCACCGCCGGCCGGATGATTGGCCAGCAGCAGCTCGCCGTCCAGCGCTCGCACCAGGCTATCGCAGATGGCCAAGCCGAGCCCCAGGCCTTGGGCGCTGGTCTTGGTGGTGAAGAAGGGCTCGCGCGCGCGCGCCAGTGATTCGGGCGAGAAGCCTGGGCCATTGTCACGCAGCAGCAGGTGGAGGTGCTCGGCTTGAAGTTCGATGCTGATCCAGATGCGTCTAGGAGGGGCTTTATCGATCAGCGCATCGAGCGCATTGCCGAGCAGGTTACCGAGCACCTGGCGCAGGCGCGTCTCGCCGGCCTGGACCCAGAGCGTGGCGTCCGGTAGGTCGCGGATCAGCTCTACATCCATCGCCCGGCGGCGTTTGGCCAATAGCGCCAGGGCATCGTCCAGCGCTGGTTGCAGGGCAACCCGCTCCGGCGCGTGGCGGTCGCGGCGGGCAAAGGAGCGCAAATGGGTGATGATCGAAGCCATGCGCTCGGTCAGCTCGCTGATCAGCTTGAGGTTGGCGCGAGCATCGTCGCTACGCTGATGGTCAAGCAGGGTGCTGGCGTTCTCCGCGTAGCTGCGGATCGCCCCGAGCGGCTGGTTGAGTTCGTGACTGATGCTGGCGCTCATGGTGCCGAGCGCCGACAGTTTACCTGCCTGGACCAGCTCGTCCTGAGCGCGCACCAGCTCCTGCTGGGCCTGTTCACGCTCGAGCACTTCCTGCTTGAGGCGGCTGTTGAGCAGTTCCAGGTCATGCGTTCGTTCTGCGACGCGCTGCTCCAGTTCGGCCTTGGCGCGGGCGTCGAGGGCAATGCGCTCCAGGTAGTGACGGCGGCGCAGGATCAGCAGGCCAAGCAGCAATAGCAGCGCTAGAAGTGCTGCCGCCCCGACGGCCACTGCACTGCGCACGGGGCGATCGAGCAGGATGCGTGGGGCGAGAATGCTCACCGTCCAGCCGGTTTCTTCCAGGGCACGGCTTTGCGTCAACCAGGCGTTGGGATCAAGGTCGAGTGCGGGCGGTGCCTGGGTCGGGTAGGGTTGGTTGGCGGCGATGGCCGACTGCTCGACGCGGTCCAGCGGACGGCTGGAGTGGAAGCGCCAATCCGGGCGCGAGGTGAGAATGACGACGCCATTGGTGTCGGTCACCAGCAACTGTTCCGGCGTATTGCCCCACAGGGTTTCGGTGTGGTCGAGGTCGACCTTGACCACCAGCGCGCCGATGTTGTGCTCGTCCTCGCGCACCGGGTAGGCGAAGTAGTAGCCGCGCTTGCCAGACGTTGTACCCAGGCCGAAGAAGCGCCCCAGGCGCCCGGCCAATGCTTCGCGGAAATACGGACGGAAGGCGAAGTTGCCGGCGACGAAGCTGTCGGGTTTGTCCCAGTTGGAGGCGGCCAGGGTGACGCCGCGCGGGTTCATCAGGTAGATCACGTCGGCGCCGGTCTGGTTCTTCACGCGCGCCAGCAAGCGGTTGGCGTTATCCAGTACGGCGGGGTCTTCGGGGGCTTTCAGGGCTGCGCGTAGGCCGGGCAGGTCACCGAGAATCTGCGGCAACACCTCGTAGCGGCGCAGCGTACCGAGCAGGTTGGCGACATACAGGTCCAGCGTTTGCCGGTTCTGTTCGGTCAGCACTTCGCGATAGTAGCGCTCGGCCAGGAAGTGCACCGGCCACAGCAGTGGTGCGAGCAACAGCGCCAGCAGCAGAAGGCTGCGCCAGCGCAGGCGACGGGGAGTGGCTGTATTCGTGCTCATGGCAAACCGTGCAGGAATGATCGGCGCATTATGCACGCTAAGCGGTCGGCAGGTGGCGTGCGCCAGCCGCTGGCAGCAAAAAGCTGGCGTCAGTCCATGCGCTGCAGGCAGGCGTCCAGCGCTGCGCGCCAGTCCGGCAGGCGAATTTGCCACTCCTCTTCCAGGCGTGCACCGTCCAGGCGGGAATTGAGCGGACGTTGCGCCGGCGTCGGGTAGTCGCTGCTGGGGATGGGGCGTAGCCGGGCGCAGGGCTTGTCGGCAGCGCGCAGATGCTCGGCGATGGCGCTGGCAAAGCCGAACCAGCTGGTCTCGCCCTGGCAGGTCAGGTGGTAGGTACCCCAGCGCTGGCGTCCTTGCTGCCACTTGTCGATCAGCTCGGCGGTGGCGCTGGCGATGCTGCCGGCCCAGGTCGGCGCGCCGATCTGGTCGTCCACCACGCTGAGCTCTTCGCGCTCCTGCAGCAGGCGCTGCATGGTCAGCAGGAAGTTGCGTCCGTACTGCGAGTAGACCCAACTGGTACGCAGGATCAGGTGGTCGCAGCCACTGATGCGCAGCGCCTGTTCGCCGGCAACCTTGCTGGCACCGTAAACCCCCAGCGGGCGCGGTGTGTCGGCCTCGCGGTAGGGCGTGGCCTTGCTGCCGTCGAAGACGTAGTCGGTGGAGTAGTGGATCAGCGGGATGTCCAGCTCGAAGCAGGCATCGGCCATGACGCCCGGCGCCTCGGCATTGATGGTGAAGGCCAGCTCGCGCTCCTGTTCGGCCTGATCCACGGCGGTGTAGGCGGCGGCGTTGATCACCAGCGCGGGGCGCTCGCGCAGGATGATTTCACGCAGGCTGTCCGGACGCGACAGGTCGAATGTCTGACGACCCAGGCTGAGCAGTTCGTGCTTGCGCAAGGCCAGTTGCAGCTCGCGGGCGACCTGGCCGGTGTGGCCGCTGATCAGAATCTTCATGGGAAGGTCTCGGCGTCCTGCAGGCTCAGGCCCTGCTGGTCCTTGGCCGACAGTTGTGGCGTCAGCCCGTCCAGCGGCCAGTCGATGGCCAGGCTCGTATCATCCCAGCGGATGCAGCGCTCATGGGCGGGGGCGTAGTAGTCGGTGGTCTTGTAGAGGAACTCGGCGTACTCGCTGAGTACCAGAAAACCGTGGGCGAAACCCTCCGGTATCCACATCTGGCGCTTGTTCTCGGCTGACAGATGCACGCCGACCCATTTGCCGAAGTTTGGCGAGCTGCGGCGCACATCCACCGCCACGTCATAGACCTCGCCAGCGCTGACCCGCACCAGCTTGCCCTGAGCCTGCTGCAACTGATAGTGCAGGCCGCGGAGCACGCCACACGCCGAGCGCGAGTGGTTGTCCTGGACGAACTCGCGGTTTACCCCGGTGGCTTCGGCAAAGCGTCGCGCGTTGAAGCTTTCATAGAAAAAACCACGCTCATCACCGAAAACCTGGGGCTCGAGAATCAGTACCTCCGGCAATGCAGTTGCGATGACTTTCACTGCGACTCCTCCGCCAGCTTGTACAGGTACTGACCGTAACCGGTCTTGCCCAGTGCCTTGGCGCAGGCGAGCAGTTTGTCGCGGTCGATCCAGCCCTGTTGAAAAGCGATTTCCTCCAGGCAGGCGACCTTCAGGCCCTGACGCTTTTCCACCGTCTGCACGTAGTGCGAGGCGTCGAGCAGGCTGTCGTGGGTACCGGTGTCGAGCCAGGCGAAGCCACGGCCGAAGCGCTCCACGCGCAGGTCGCCGCGGGCCAGGTAGGCATTGTTCACGTCGGTGATTTCCAGCTCGCCGCGTGGCGAGGGCTTGACCGCCTTGGCGATCTGCACCACATCGTTGTCGTAGAAATACAGGCCGGTCACAGCAAAGCTGGACTTGGGTTGCGCCGGCTTTTCCTCGATCGACAGCGCATTGCCAGCCGCATCGAATTCGACCACGCCGAAACGTTCGGGATCGCTGACCCAGTAGCCGAATACCGTGGCGCCGCTGTCGTGGCTGGCTGCGCGCAGCAGCTTCTCGGTGAAGTGCTGACCATGGAAGATGTTGTCGCCGAGGATCAGGCACACCGAGTCGTTACCAATGAACGACTCGCCGATCAGGAAGGCCTGCGCCAGGCCATCAGGCGAGGGTTGCTCGGCATACTGCAGTTCGATGCCGAACTGGCTGCCGTCGCCAAGCATCTTGCGGAAATTGGGCAGGTCTTCGGGGGTCGAGATGATCAGAGTCTCGCGAATGCCGGCCAGCATCAGCACCGACAACGGGTAATAGATCATCGGCTTGTCATAGATTGGCAGCAACTGCTTGGAGACGCCGAGGGTGATGGGGTGCAAGCGAGTGCCGGAACCGCCGGCGAGAATGATGCCTTTCATTGTTCCTGCTCCTTGGAGCCTGTTTAGGATCTCGCGAGCTAGAGCCATGCAAGGCAAAAACAGGCGAGGAAGCGGAGTTTACGAGTTGTAAATGAGCATTCTGAGTCTGTTTTTAACGCAGCAGGGCCGACGCGCAGCAGATCATCAATAGGCTCCTTAGAGTGCGCCGAGTCGCTGGCCCTGATAACTGCCATCCTGCACGCGGCGGCACCATTCGAGATTGTCCAGGTACCACTGCACCGTCTTGCGCAGGCCGGTTTCGAAGGTTTCCTGCGGCACCCAGCCCAGTTCGCGTTCGATCTTGCTGGCGTCGATGGCATAGCGCAAGTCATGACCCGGGCGGTCCTGCACGTAGGTGATCAGATCTTCATAGCGCGCGATTCCGGTCGGTTTCTGCGGTGCCAGTTCCTCCAGCAGTGCGCAGATGGCGCGTACCACATCGAGATTCTTCTGCTCGTTATGCCCGCCGATATTGTAGGTCTCGCCCACCTTGCCTTCGCAGACTACCTTGAGCAGGGCCCGTGCGTGATCCTCGACATAGAGCCAGTCACGCACCTGCTGACCGTTGCCATACACCGGCAGCGGTTTGCCCGCCAGGGCGTTGAGGATCATCAGCGGGATCAGCTTCTCGGGGAAATGGTAAGGGCCGTAGTTGTTCGAGCAGTTGGTGATCAACACCGGCAGGCCATAGGTGCGCTGCCAGGCGCGCACCAGATGGTCGGACGCCGCCTTGCTCGCCGAATAAGGCGAGCTGGGCGCGTAGGGGGTGGTTTCGGTGAACAGGTCATCGACGCCGTGCAGGTCGCCGTAAACTTCGTCGGTGGAAATGTGATGGAAGCGGAAGGCTGCCTTGCGCTCGGCACTCAAGCCGAGCCAGTAGGCGCGGGTGTTTTCCAGCAGGCTGTAAGTGCCGACGATATTGGTCTGGATAAACGCAGCCGGGCCGTCGATGGAGCGATCGACATGGGACTCGGCGGCCAGGTGCATGATGGCATCTGGCTGGAATTCGCTCAGCGTTGCAGCGACTCGCTGGGCATCGGCAATATCGGCTTGAACGAAGCGGTAGCGTGGGTTTGCTGCAATCTCGAGCAGGGACTCCAGATTGCCGGCGTAGGTCAGCTTGTCGAGGTTGAGGACTTCGTGCTTGGTGTTCTGAATCAAATGGCGAATCAGCGCCGACCCGATGAAGCCGGCACCGCCGGTAATAAGAATGCGCATCTGCTTACCACCTCGCTACTTAAAGCTTTTCGCCATACCCGCAAGCCAAGTGCGGTAAGTGCAATGAACGAGCGATGGATATGGCGTGGAGCCAAACAAAAAGGCCTGCATGAACGCAGGCCTTGATAGTAGATGGTGCCGGCACCAGGAGTCGAACCCGGGACCTACTGATTACAAGTCAGTTGCTCTACCAGCTGAGCTATACCGGCACGGAAGGGCCGCCATTATATCCATTCGTCGGCCTGAGTAAAGCCACGTTCGATCCAGGTTTTTGCGGGTTCGGCTATCAACCGCTTTTGGCTTATGCACAAAGAGAAGGCGCGTGCGACAGCTGCGCACCTTGTCTGTGCGTTCTATCACGATTTCTCGCAAGTCCTTGTTTTCGCTAGTACTTCAATGGCTGATCGAAAAATGATCAGATGTCATCGAAGCCATTCACGATTGGCTTTGCGGGATTTGCCCAGAAAGGATCAACAGAGTTATCCACAGCTTCTGTGAGCAACTCAGGCGCGTTCTGCCAATAGCAGCAGGTTGCGCGGGCTGAGCGGGTACTCGCAGAACGTACCCAGCCTGACGCTATAGCCCTGTTCTTCCAGGTACAGGGCACGATCCAGCAGTAACCAGAGTTCCAGTGGCCGACGGAACAGGTTGCGTGGCAGCTCCAGATTGCGCACTTCAGCCAGGCGTTGCCAGCCTTGCGCTTCCAGGGCAACCCAATCCTGGTCGCCGGGCGAAGCCATGCCTCTCAACGTGGCGAGGTCATGACAGAAGTGGGCGAAGGTTTTGCTGAACCACTCGCTGGGCAGCGAGGGCGTCGGCAAATATTCGTCGATGCCACGCAGTTGGCGTTGTAGCAGGTCGAAGGCCAGGCGCCAGGCCATCGATTGGTTGCGTTGCCTGCGTACACGCGCGCCGGCCGTGACGGTCTCGCTTAGCGGCAAGCCCAGGTCATCGCGTGAAAGCAGCAGCGCCGACGCTTGCGCCGCAGTCGAAAGCGGTTGGTACTGCTTGCCGGCGATGCGGTTGTAGCAGCAGGGCGCGACTGCCAATTGCGAGCAGCCATTGCGGCTGGCCAGTTGCAACAGGCGTACATGCAAATCACCACAGGCATGCAGGGCTACCGGGGTGTGTTCCTGAGTCAGGCGTTCGCTGCAATCATCGGCCAGCACATCCTGCTGCATGTGCCTGGTATTCAGTCCAGCGCGTTTGCTCAATGCCCTACCGGATTCGACCAGTGCCGGGTCGTACTCGAGGCAGGTCAGGCGCTGATCATCCCGGGTCAGCCAGCGGCCGAGATGTCCCTTGCCTGAACACCAGTCGAGCCAATGCGTGGGGCGCTGGCGAAACTGCAGATGACTGGCGAAGGCCTGAATCTGCGCCAGCTTTCTTCCAGGCACATCGACGCTCAGGGTATGCGCGCGTTCTGCGCTGTTCCGGCTCGGGAGCTCATCCAGTTGGCTGAGTGTTTGCGCCTGGGCGGCCAAGGTGGGAAAAGGCGCGGGGGCCGGGAGAGCGAAGAGGTCGCTGTCGCCGGCCTCTGCCTGCTCCAGCGAGCGGCCGCGCAGCCAGCCGGCGAGCTCGGGTAGTTCTGCCTCCCAAGGCAGATGCAGGTGATGAAACGGCCTGGGACGCCACAGTGCCTGATGCTGCAGGAGGAAGCAGTCCAGCGCCTGGAAGCGGGCGAGTAGATCGCCTGATGTCAGAAACGGCTCGGGCATGATGTCCATGCGGGAAGTAGGGGGCGCCTGCGCAGGCGCCCCGTAGGCTTAGCGGCCCTGGCAGGCGTCGACGCGCAGCCAGCGTTCCAGCAGGCGGAAGGCACGCACCAGAACGAAGGCGATGGCCAGGTAGAACAGGCCGGCGGCGAAGAAGATTTCCACCGGCAGGTAGGTGCGCGCGATGATGGTGCGCGCCATGCCGGTCAGCTCCAGCAGCGTCACGGTGCTGGCCAGGGCGCTGGCCTTGAGCATCAGGATCACTTCGTTGCTGTAGGCCGGCAGGCCGATGCGCGCGGCGCGCGGCAGGATGATGTAGAGCATCGCCTGCGCGCGCGACATGCCCAGGGCACGCGCCGCTTCCACTTCACCGGGCGGCACGGCCTGGATGGCGCCGCGCAGGATCTCGGCGATGTAGGCAGCGGTGTGCAGGGTCATGGTGATGATCGCGCACCAGTACGGGTCGCGCAGATAGGGCCACAGCGGACCCTGGCGCACGGCATCGAACTGCGCCAGGCCGTAGTAGACCAGAAACAGCTGCACCAGCAGCGGCGTACCACGGAAGAAGAAGATGTAGCCATACGGCAGGGCGCGCACGTACCAGTGCCTGGATGCGCGGGCGATGCCCATGGGCAGGGCGAGGATCAGGCCGGCGACGACGGCGATGGCCACCAGCTCCAGGGTCAGCAGCGCGCCTTGCGACAGGCGCGGCAGCCATTTGATGATCACCGCCCAGTTCAGGCTGGAGAGGCTCGCCCAGAGCGCCAGTGCGATGAGCAGGCCCACTGCGAGCCAGGCGATGATGGCGGCGTTCTTTCTCATGACGCGCTCCGGACGAAGCCGCGGCTGGCGCGCTTCTCGAGAAAATGCAGGCCGATCATGGCGAGGATGGTCAGGCCCAGGTAAATGAAGGCTGCAACCATATAGAAGGTGAAGGGCTCCTTGCTCGCAGTCACGGCGATTTGCGAACGACGCATGATCTCTTCCAGGCCGATCACCGAGACCAGCGCAGTGTCCTTCATCAAAATCATGAACAGGTTACCCAGGCCGGGCAGGGCGATGCGCCACATCTGCGGCAGAATCAGCTTCCAGAGGATGCGCCCCTTGGACATGCCCAGGGCCATGCCGGCTTCGCGGTGGCCCTTGGGGATGGCCAGGATGGCGCCGCGAAACACCTCTGTGGCGTAGGCGCCGAAGCACAGGCCGAGGGCGATGGTGCCCGCGGCGAAGGCGGAGAGCTCGAGGCTCTCGACGCCCAGCAGGTCGGCCAAACTGCGCATCAGGCCAACCGTGCCGAAATAGATCAGCAGCACCCAGAGCAGTTCGGGTACGCCGCGCACGATAGTGGAATAGCTGCCGCCGAGCCACTGCAGCGGCTTGTACGGCGAAGTCTTGGCCAGCGCGCCGAGCAGGCCAAGCACCAGACCCACCGCCAGCGCGGACAGCGCCAGTTTGATGGTCATCAGGGTGCCGGCCGCCAGGGCGGGGCCGAATCCGTGGAGTTCGAAAATCATCGGAGGGCTCGGGCAACTGCGCCGCCGAATGGGCGGCGCAATGCCTTCAGGTCATCAATAGATGCTGAACGGGAAGTACTTGTCGTTGATCTGCTTGTAGGTGCCGTCTTCGATGATGGCCTGCAGAGCGGTGTTCAGCTTCTCGCGCAGCGGGTCACCCTTGCGCACGGCGATGCCGATCTTGTCGTTGTCGAACACCGGGTCACCCTTGAACTCGAAGTCCTTGCCGGCGTCGCTCTTGAGCCATTCCCAGTTGACGAAGGTGTCGGCCAGTACGCCGTCGAGGCGGCCGGAAGCCAGGTCGAGGTAGGCGTTTTCCTGGGTGTCATACAGCTTGATGTCGACCACTTTGCCCAGGTTGTCTTCAAGCCAGGTGCCGGCGATGGTCGCGCGCTGGGCGCCGATCACCTTGCCTTTCAGGCTGGCTTCGTCGGTCTTGAAGTCGGCCGACTTCGGCGCGATGAACTGCAGCTTGTTGGTGTAGTACGGCTCGGTGAAGTCGACCGCTGCCTGGCGCTCTTCGGTGATCGACATGGAGGCGATCAGGAAGTCGAATTTCTTGGCGTTCAGGGCCGGGATGATGCCGTCCCAGTCGGAGGTGACCACTTCACACTCGGCCTGCATCTTGGCGCAGAGCGCCTGGCCGATCTCCACATCGAAGCCGGTGACCTTGCCGCTGGCGTCGATCAGGTTGAAGGGTGGGTAGGCGCCTTCGGTGCCGAGTTTCAGTTTGTCAGCTGCGACAGCGCTGGTGCCGAAAGCCAGGGTAGCGGCCGCGGCCAGCAGGATCTTCTTATAGTTCTGCATGCATGTTGCTCCGTGTTAGCGATTGCTGGACATGAATTGTTTACAGCGTGCCGAGTTCGGGTTGTCGAACACCTGGGCGGGTGACCCCTGTTCCTCGACCAGGCCCTGGTGGAGGAACACCACCTCGCTGGATACCTGGCGAGCGAAACTCATTTCATGGGTAACCAGCAGCATGGTGCGACCCTCATCGGCAAGCGCGCGAATCACATTAAGCACTTCTTGTACCATCTCCGGGTCGAGGGCCGAAGTCGGCTCATCGAACAGGATCACCTTCGGTTGCATGGCCAGGGTGCGGGCAATGGCTGCGCGCTGTTGCTGGCCGCCGGAAAGCTGGTTGGGGTAAACGTGGCGTTTGTCGGCGATACCGACCTTGGCCAGCAGCGCCTCTGCCACTTCGATGGCCTCGGCCTTGCTCTGGCCAAGCACGCGACGCGGCGCCTCGATGATGTTATCGAGCACGCTCATATGCGGCCACAGATTGAAATTCTGGAAGACGAAACCGATCTCGCTGCGCAGGCGGTTGATCTGCTTGTTGTCGGCGGCAACCAGCTCGCCGTTCTTCGCTGACTTGAGCTTGAGCTCTTCGCCAGCGACGAAAATCTGACCCTGATGCGGATTTTCCAGCAGGTTGATGCAGCGCAGGAAGGTGGACTTGCCGGAGCCGGAGGAGCCGAGAATCGAGATGACGTCGCCATCTTTGGCCGTCAGGGAGATGCCCTTGAGCACTTCGAGATCGCCGTAGCGTTTGTGCAGGTTGCGAATTTCCAGCGCGGGCGTCGCCTCGGCCATGGGGTGGTGTCCTCTTCTTCTTCGAATGCGCTCCGGCGTACGGCGGGCCGTCCTGGCTGGCGGCCAAGCTAGCATAGCGTTTCCGTGACCGCCAAGCCGTTTGCTGGCCTATGGCTTGCTCTACGGTCAGGGTGTCGCCTGGTTGCAGGTGCTTGTCGCGCGGATGCAAAACAAGCCAATCAGCGTACGTCGTTCAAGTTCTGTGCGACCGTGTCATCGAGGCGTCGTTTGTATTTTGAGCAATGCACAGGAGAGGTCACTCGTATTTGCACCGAGGTCACTCGCATTTACAGGGCAAGTCACCTGTATTTGCCGCTGAACTCACTCGTGTTTGAGGCGAGATAGCGATTATTCGGTCGCGCTGCTACGAGGCAAGGGACACCAAGCCCACAGGCTATTGATTTGGTAGGACGAATTTCGCGTCCAGGGTGTGGAGCAGCTCGAACGTATTTATATAAGGGACCTGAAAGTGTTTGCAGACGTTGGGGATAATAAATTTTCGTTTCACTTCCAGATTTAGGACCTCGTGGGTAACCACTGTAGCCCCTGTGCATATGGCTTTGGCGATCAGCCACGGGTCTGCTCCAGACAGAAATTCTTCAAGTGCTCCTGGCTTCATGTTAGGCGCCAATTGCGCTACATGCGCAGCGACATCTATGTAGGCAGCTTGTGTCTGTTCATCGCTGATAGAGTGGAAGAATTCAGGATTTTTAGCAGTCCATTCCGCCAACTCGTCTTTGCCTTTGGCTATCTCATCCATCACAGATGTAATGCTGGCTAACTCCAGTGCTTGGTTCTGCAAGAGCAACCATTGCCAAAAGGCAGGGCAGAAGGCCATACCGTAGTAGCGGTTCTTGGCTTCGATTAGAGTGTTCGCGTCGAGTAGATGCTTCATTCCGTGAGCTTATTTGCGAGTGTCCTTAACTTGTCCGGCTGGACGCCCAAGATGAGCCCTGCGTCTCGTAGCAGCAGTCGGCCGCTCAGTGCTTCGTTTAATACTGCTCTACTTAGGCGCGCGCTATTCTTTGCTGTCGCGTTCCTGTAGTAGTCGCCCATGCCACCTTCTTTGTCCTGAAAGTCCTTGAGGACGCGTCGATAATAGGCGCTGTATTGGTGCTGAGTAATGTACCCAAGATCAAGCGCTCGACGGCCTATAGCCAGCTTGCTGAGATGGAAGCGCGTGGACATGGGGGCAAGATTTTCTTCCCAGGAAATTTGAGCATTCCATGCCGCTCGGAATAGGTCTTCTGGGGCGAGGAACTCACCGGCTACTGCGTTGCAGAAACGCTCCTCTTCTCTGCCTGCCGCTGCATTTCCATCAGAAACACCACTGCTACCGATCCATATATGGGTAAGTTCGTGCATTAGCGTAAAAAGGCGTGCGGTCGGCGCATCAGCGCTGTTGATGAAAACAACTGGTGCGTACGCATTGCTGATAGCAAAGCCACGAAATTCATCAACCTCTAATTTACGGTGAGTGTTCCCAAGGGCAATGCCGCTACGCATTACAAGCACGCCGACATCCTCTGCTGCCTTGATGAGTGCGCGGCTATATTTGTCGTAATCCAGGCGTGCAGCATCAGGATTAACTCCCAGCGTTGCGCGCATGTCGGCTACAACTGCCTTTACTGGGGATTGAGGCGTAAATCGACCTACGAAGGGCAGCTTTTCACGCTGCTGGTCTTGAAGGTATTCAAGGTACCAGTCTTGCTTACGTATGGCGTCTTTTACTGTGTCCAGCAGGTTAAGGCTGGGCCGCTCAGGAGCGATTCCTCGTACTGTTCTCAGGTCTGGTAGAGGAAGCTCTTCTGCCGGAGGCTTTGGAAGAAAGAGAAAGCCAAAAGGGATATGAGCAACATTTGCCCACTTTTGAGCTTGTAAGAACGTAGGCTTTGCCTCTCCTGCTTCCCATTTTTTGACGCTCTCAGGTTTAACGGGAAGCTTCTTGGCGACCTGTTCAGTAGACAGGCCTGCGCGTTCGCGGGACCACGTGAGAATGGTCGGATTTACCAAGGCTGCTTGGGTCATGGCAGTACGAGCGAGTCGAAGCAATAAGTAGGGCCTTTGACGGCATTGCCGGCAGATGTGTTCGGCCTGATTCGATCATAGCTATCTGGCATGGCCCCTCTCCTTGGCTCACCTCGAAGCGCCCTTTTGGGGCGGTGAACTTTAAGTTATTTGTAGATAGCCCGTTCGTCAATGTGATGGGTGGTCGCAGATCTAACCGCGTTGCCGAGAGATCGGACACCTTCTACTCACGTCCGCGCCCCATCACGGGCGAGGGGCTTAGGGATGATCTTGCGGTGGTAGTAAGCCCCGGTCTTTGGGTGCTAAAACGGCTGTGGCATGGCACCCAATTTGTGCGCCTCCTTTGTACGATCATCAGGGCGCAGCTTGGAGCTCTAGAAACAGAAAACCCCCGGCACCAGTGGTGTCGAGGGTTTCGGTACTCATGGTGCCCAGGGACGGAATCGAACCGCCGACACGGGGATTTTCAATCCCCTGCTCTACCAACTGAGCTACCTGGGCCAACGGGGCGCTATTAGACGGATTTGAAGGATCAGTGTCAAGCGCGGGTTTGAAAAATATTTAATTATTTCGGGCGCTTAGGTTCG